>JAYOII010000436.1:0-2679 GCA_038118685.1 Opitutia bacterium | reverse complement strand
GTTTTATGGATTGGGAACGGGGCTCTTGGTAACCTGCTTGGTTCAATCCTCATCCGCGACCACCGTAATGGTAGTCAGCTTCGTAAACGCCCAGCTGCTGACTTTGATTGAATCAATAGGAGTGATCATGGGGGCGAATCTCGGAACCACCTTGACGGGGTGGATCATCGCAAGCATTGGCAAATTCAGCCTTTCCAAGATTGCCCTGCCCATCATTGGCATCGGTTTGCCGCTGGTTTTCTCATCCAAACCAAAGCTCAAGCACTCGGGAGAGTTTCTAGTGGGATTCGGACTGCTTTTCTTCGGACTGAGCGAACTTAAAAACGCCGTACCCGACGTCAAAAGTCTATTGACAAGCGATGACCCGGGAGACGTCGCTCTTGTGCAGGACATCCAAGGCATAATCCAAAACCTCAACAGCTTCGGATTTGGATCGGTCCTTATTTTTCTCGTCATAGGGGTTCTTCTTACAATCCTCGTCCAGTCTTCCTCGGCTGCGATGGGTATAACCATCATCGTTGCGATCAACGGGTGGATTGATTTTGAAATCGCCGCTGCCATCGTAATGGGAGAAAACATCGGTACAACCGTCACGGCTTGGCTTGCTTCGATTGGCGCCAACATCAACGCCAAAAGAGCGGCGAGAGCCCATTTCATTTTCAATATCGCGGGAGTCTGTTGGATGTTGGTGCTCTTTTATCCCTTCATTGCAATGCTTGATCAGATCATGCCTGGCGCAATCTATACCCAGGACGTGAGTCAACAAGAAGCAATGGCCTATCTTGCCGATAATCCAGTTGAGGGCGAACCAACGGATGATGATATTGCGAAAGCCAAGAAGTCCATCGTGGATAAAAACATTCCCTTGCACCTCTCGCTCTTCCATACGCTCTTCAACCTGACCAATATTGCCCTTTTGATCGGATTCACTCCGCATCTGGGACGTTTGGTGGAACGAATAGTCCAGCCTAAGAGCACGGATGGCAAAGCACCCAAACCCGGAAGTTTGGCAGCCCTGCACTACGAAGGATCAGGCGTGCTACCCAAGACCGGGGAGCTTAATTTAGCTCTTGTAGAAGCAGAAGTAAACCGATTGGCGGCTATCTCACGCTACATGTTCGAAGGCTTCGTCGAAGTCTTCGAAAGCCCGGAGGAAGACAAGGGCAAGCTCATCAAGGAACTCATAGAGTTGGAAGAAAAATGCGACGAATTGGCCTTCGACATTACCCAAACCTTGATCCATTGCACGACCGAGAGTTTGGCGGGGGAGCGGGCTCTTCGCGTCGCTTCTTTGCTTCGGGTAACCGGAGAACTGGAAGATATCGGAGACTGTTGTCATCGACTCGTTCAGTTGGCCCACCGCAAATATCGCAAAAACAGAACTTTGCCGGAGGAAACCAAAAGGGAAATCAAAGTGTTCTCGGAACAGATACTTGATTTCATGGAATTATACCAAAGCCATCTCAAAGACGGCAGCATCCCTGATATCGAAAAAGCGCAAGCCATCGAAGACCGAATCGATGCTTCCAGAAAATCATTACGGAAAAATGCAGTCAAAAGAATGCAGGACAAGGAGAACCTGAAGGCCGAGATGATTTACGTCGATATCCTCAATGAAATGGAAAGCATAGGAAACGATGCCCTGAACGTGGTTCAAGCCCTCAATCACCTCGTTTAGCCATCCTTCATTCAACTTCAAAGGAAATCAAAAGACGGGCCCTCCCCAAAGAAGGTCAATCCAGCCAAGAAAAAAGGGTTTCAATCGAAGCTCCCCTGAGATCAGGCACGATCCGGTCGGCCTCCCCAAGCTTTTCCGGTCCATGCATGGCGGATAGGCCGATTACCCGCAACCCCGCCTCCTTGGCCGACTTGATTCCGTTCGGGGAATCCTCGAAGGCCACGCACTCGCTCGGCTGAAAGCCCAAGTTCTCAACCGCCTTGAGATAGGTTGCCGGATGAGGCTTGGGGTTGGGGACGTCCTCCGATGTCACGATCGTTTGAAAAACCCCTTCCAATCTTCCTCCCGCCAAAACCCTCAGAGCGGCATTCACGTCGGAGCGGCGCGAGCCCGTGGCCAAACCGACGGGCATGGCCCGGGCAACCGTCGTCACGAAATCAACCGCTCCCGGCATAGGCTCGGCGTGCTCGGATACGAATTGGGCATAAGCCTCGGCTTTCCGCTTCGACCACTCCTGAAAGAGGTCCTCGTCATACTCAATGCCAAGCTCCTTGGCCATTTCACCCATCGCGAAACGCTCGTCCCGCCCCGCAAACCTTCCTAGAAAATCTTCGTAGGACAGCGTCATCCCCTCCCCTATCGCCTCGCAGATTGCCCGATAATGATTGGGTTCGCTGTCGATCACCACGCCGTCCATGTCGAAGACGACGGCCTTCAGTTTTTGGTTTGATTGCAAGGACAGTGAGAAGTAAGCGAACTAGGCAAAAACTCCGTGGACGGGCTTGGCCTTGACTCCTCCGACGACAAAGGGGCGCCCCGTCCCGGTGTGAAAGACTTTCTCAAGTGGAAGGCCCGCCGACCACCCGATGGTTGCGTGCAGGTCGTTGACCGTTACCGGGTTGTCGGGGTAAGCACCTTCCTTGTCACTCGAACCATACACGAAGCCACGCTTGACCCCACCTCCGGCGAGCACCGAACAAAAGCATATTGGATAATGGCCT
>JAYOII010000435.1:0-2681 GCA_038118685.1 Opitutia bacterium | reverse complement strand
CTCATAGCCACGGCCCTTCCAGTGGAGAAATTCCTTGTCGAAGTTCTTCAGTACTTCGTGAGCGGCTCCGAAGCAGTCGTCGTACTGTTTGCCGGCATACCAATTGATGGGTTCGGGTTTAGTTCCTTTGTCCCAGGAGAGGGGCGACTCCTTGTACCCGGCATAAATCTTTCCCTTGTATTCAAAATGTTTGCTTCCGGGGGTGAGAAAGTCCCAAGAGAGCGAACGGTTGCCCTGCGAGCTCTTGAGGATGAGAACCGGCTCGTCCAGGTGGTTGCCAACGGCATGCCCAAAGCCGATTTCCGGGCCGATCCGTCCTCCGACGACTCCGAGAGGCCGGTTGCCGGTCGCTGTCACCACTCCGCGGTACCAGACGTCGTCACGAGCCTTCCATTGCCTGTTCTCATCGATCAGGTAAGGGTACATGCCCTTGAATTTCACCAGGGTCGAGAGAGCACCCGGCACGTCGAGGCGGACGATCCAGCCCAAGCCGTTGGCCTGCTTGGTGAAGTAAGTGATTTTGAAGGGTACCTTCTTACCTCCTTCGAGCTTGATTTCCGTACGAACCGCATCCTCTCCGACTTCCTGCCGGTGGACGACCTTGCCGTCGACTTCCATGAGGTTGTAGGTCGATCCTCCATAACCGGGTCGGAACTCGTAGATACCCGTCTCCTTGACCTGAACGAATCCCCGGGTCACTTGCGCGCCACCTCCGGGGTAAGGGGTAGGGCGCACGCCCCCGAAGGCATCAAGCTTCAAGGTCTTGGTCGGTTCCATGGTGTCGTAGTCCGCTTGAGGATCGTAGTCCCCCTTGTAGACTGAGACCACCGGGTCAATGAACTGTTTTCCCCAACGACTGCTTCCCCCTTCCACCTTGCCGGCACCGACCATATTGGACTGACCGGAAAGAAGGAAGACCTTGACGGGTTTGTCGGAGGCGACCGATTCGAATCCAAGAAAGAACCCCAGAAGGGTTATCCAAGTTGTGAAACGGTAGGAGAGAGGAATCGCCATGAAGTAAGTCCGTGGTCGGTTGCTTCTAAGCTCCCGACTCCTTTGATTTTCCGATCAGTGACTTGATCCGATCTACGAACTGCCGGTCCCCCTCGATCGTGATTTTGAGAGACGAGAATTCCTCGGAGAACTTGACCCGTACTTCTTGAATACCGTTTTCAAAAGCGTGCTTGATGGTTTTCAAATCATTGGACGAGGAACTGGATCGACTCGAGGAAGTCATGGTCTTGCCCAGTTCTTCCTCAAGAAGGGAAAATTCGGTTTCCCGAAAGGCGGCGTAAGTTCTCGTTTCGGCGATCAACTGAAGGCGGTTCAAAGACAGGCTGTCGCCGGTAATTTCATGCACTTTTGCGATCGCCTTCTCGACAAAATCCTTGGTTCCTTTGATGCGGAAGTCAGCCGTTTCCGGAGTCGTTCCGGAAAGAAAAACCGCCGTATTGCTTCCCGATCCAGTCACCCTGACCGTTTCTTTGCCATTGGCCTTCACATAGCTCCTGCTTGCTCCGTTGCCTCCGGTTGGGATCTTCTCCTTGATTTTTTCCAAGTCTCCGGGAGAAACTGAGACTACACCCGTCACAGCCTCCATTTGGATGATTCCATCCACCGGATTGGGGTCACGGGTGCAGGACATACCGAGAACCATGGCGAACGCCACGATCCAAGCAATGAAGGCTCCGACTTTTGCCGATTCGAGTTCTTTCATCAGGCCGCCTGAAAAATCAAGGTCAAGGCCCTTGCCCTTACTTGAGCAGTTTGACCATCGCTTCTCCCATGGCCAAGCCGACGTTCATGTAAGTCTTGGCATTTCCGCCGTAGTGAGCATTGGAAGAGGACCCCATGCTGATCGGATTGGTGTAGACGACCGCTGCTTCTCCTTTGTGCTTGGCGCCAAAAGCGAACATGCCGTCGATGATCAGCTTCTCATTTCCGGAGGCCGTGTCCTTGTTGGTTTGGCCGAGGGTGGCGACAACCATTTTTGCCTTTGGAGCGTCAAACTCTTTTCGGAGAGCCTTGAAAAGTTGATTGAGGTTCTTCCCGTACACCGTTGCATGGGCTTCGTTGTAGCGATCCTTGTCTCCTTGCCACCACAGAAAGCCGGCGACCTCGTACTCCGTTGCGTCCGGGTAATACTTGCCCAAGTTCTTGAGCACGTCCTTGGCCCGGGCGACGTCTCCCAGGTACTGGAGCCCGGCATGCCAGGTATGCTTGGGCGGAGCAGGCACTTCGCCCTTGGTCCAACTTGCGTGTCGGACTTCGTCGTTGTGAGCGGGGGTGACAAGAGTGATCTTCTTTCCTGTCTTCTTGTCGGTGGTCTCGACTTCGTGCCGGGGGCTGCCGGGGGGAAGGAGATCCCACCCGAGGCTACGGTTCCCGATCGAACTTTTGAGAATAAGCACGGGTTCGTCCAAAGCATCACCGAGTTGGTGACCGATTCCGGTCTCTATGCCGATCTTGCCGCCTGATACGGTCAGCCAGTCGTTGCGCATTTCGCGGGTTTTGCCTGGTCCGCCGCTCCCCATGACGTGCACGTTGCGCACGTCCTTGCGGGTCGTCCAGTTACCACTGTCATCGACCATGAAGGGGTAGAGTTGCTCGTTCTTGACCGCATGTTCAAGGGTGCCTTCCTTATCGCCTTTGACCCGCCCCATCTCGAGGGTGTTTGACTG
>JAYOII010000434.1:0-2687 GCA_038118685.1 Opitutia bacterium | reverse complement strand
AAATCGCTCCTGAATTCCTGCCCCCATGCGCCAGGGAACTCGTGGACAAGGGCTGCGAACTCTTGGTCGATGAAAAGGCGGGTTCTCTCCTCGGAGATTTTTCCACCAAACCTGCAACGGACGAGCACTACGGGGAGGAATTCCTCGATCTTCGTCTATCCATCAAAGTCGTGGATTCACTCGACGATGCGATTCTCTTCGTCAACCGTTTCGGAAGCGGTCACAGCGAATCGATCATCACGGAGGACAAGGAACGAGCCGAGCGGTTTTTAAGGGAAGTGGATGCTTCCTCGGTCTACTGGAACGCTAGCACTCGCTTTACCGACGGGTTCGAATTCGGGTTGGGAGCGGAGATCGGAATCTCCACCGACCGCCTTCACGCGCGGGGACCGATGGGTCTTGAGGAACTTTGTACCTACAAGTATTTGGTGACCGGAAACGGGCAATGGAAGTAACTCCGACGTCGATGCCTGCAACGGATACCAAAGAATGAGCGACCTCCTTATTACCGGGGGCAGGATCGTGAACGAAGGACGGTCCTCGGAGCAAGACGTCCTTGTGCGGCAAGGAAGAATCGAACGGGTCGACTCCTCAGTTCCCCCACCCTCGCCTTCCTGTGAGATCATCGATGCATCCGGCAAATGGGTCTTGCCCGGACTGATCGACGACCAGGTTCATTTTCGTGAACCCGGACTGACTCACAAGGCCTGCATAAGGACCGAATCCCGGGCAGCGGTGGCCGGAGGGATCACCACTTTTTTCGAAATGCCCAACGTCTCGCCTCCGACCCTGAACATGGAAAGGCTGGAGGAAAAATGCGCCATCGCAAATCGAGACTCGGTCGCCAACTACGCTTTTTTCCTCGGGGCAAGCAACGAGAACATCGAGGAAGTCAAGGCAGCCGATCCCGCCAAAATCGCGGGAATCAAAGTCTTCATGGGATCCTCCACCGGAAACATGTTGGTGGACGAGGAGGAGGTCTTGGAAAAGATTTTCCGGCATGCTCCCGCGACCATTGCCACCCATTGCGAGCACACACCGACCATACTTCGAAACGAGGAGGAAGCCCGAAGGAAGTTCGGTGACGAAATTCCCTTTTCCGAGCACCCGGAAATCCGTTCGCGCGAAGCCTGCCTGCGGTCCTCGAGCCTGGCGGTCGAATTGGCCCGACGCGAAGAGGCCAGGCTCCATGTCCTTCACATTACGACCGCAGAGGAATTATCCTTGTTCGAACCCGGCCATGAACGGATCACCGCGGAGGCTTGCGTACATCATTTGTGGTTCGAGCAATCGGGCTATGAAGCTCTCGGTTCCCTCATCAAGTGCAACCCCGCGATCAAGTCGGCGAATGACCGCGCGGCGATCCGCCAAGCGGTGGCCGACGGAACCATTTCCGTTCTTGCGACCGATCATGCCCCACACACTTGGGAGGAAAAACAAGGAAACTATTTTCAAGCTCCCGCTGGACTTCCGCTTGCCCAGCACAGCCTTCTTCTGATGCTCGAGATGGCGAGAGAAGGATGCTTCCCGGTCGAAACAGTGGTCGAACGGGCTTGCCATGCTCCAACCCGGATTTTCGACGTCCGGGATCGAGGATTCCTGCGCGAAGGGTATTGGGCCGACTTGGTGATCGTCGACCCGGAGAAGGAGACGGTGGTGGACGAAAGCGAACTTTTCAGCCGATGCAACTGGTCCCCGTTTTCCGGAACGCGTTTCTCGCATTGCGTCGATTTGACGATGGTTTCCGGCCAAGTGGCTTATGCGAAAGGCAAGCCGGCGGACGAACCAATGGGCAGAAGGGTGGAATTTACAAACCAACGCAGATCGTAGAAGGCCTACTTTTCGCGGAGACTTGCTTTTAGTCAAAGAGAGCGCTGATCGAATCGCTCAAGTCCGTGCCGAAGAGAACAAGAACCGTAACCAACCCACCCATGAAAAGAGCCAATAAGAACAAGACGATCCATTTGCGCCAACGGGAAGGTTGCTTTACCCGGCGCCCTCCCCCCATCCGCCTGAGCTGCATTTGAAGGTTGAGCATACGGTCGGCGACTTCCTGCTCTTCTTCCCGGGCCTCATCCAAAGAAGGATCGGTAATGCCCGCAGCCAACACGGCGCGTCCGAGTCGGGCAAAAGCTTCCGAAAGCTCGTCTTCGTTTCCCCCCGCGTTCATTTTTTCGACCTCCGTCCAAGCTTCCTCAATCTCTTCGTCCCGAAGGCCTGACTCGAATGCTTTTTTTCCGATCATCTCGGGAAACGTTTCGCGTTGGGCTCTCAGTTGAGCCATCTCTGCTTCCATCTGCTCATAGGACGGAGGCTTGAAGTCATCTTCCCGGTAATTGGCAAAAGCATGACTTGATTGCTCCTCCTCTGCTTGCGCGATCGATTCCCCCGTCCCTTCCGGGATCAACTCCCCACCGGACGTTTCGGCGTCCTCCTCCTGTTCCGGATCCCCCGTTGGTTCTGAAGCCACGGGCTCGGCTCCCGCAGGGTCCGGCTCATTGGCAGGAGCAATTTCTTCCTCCGCAGGAGCCGCAACGGCCTTGGGTGGCGGAGCTACGATCCCCGCCTCCGCCCAAACCGGATGATTCAGCGGAAGCCAGTCCGCCATGCCTTCACGCCATGCCGGAGTGGCGGAGTCCAAGTCACCGGAAACCAGACGGGCGGCAATCCGGGGCAAACCGAAAGGC
>JAYOII010000433.1:0-2690 GCA_038118685.1 Opitutia bacterium | reverse complement strand
TGGTGATTTGATAGATTTTTATATTTTGTTGGAAGTTTTGTGACTTCGCCCAAAATTAGAGGTTTTGGTTAACTACCCGATTGGACTAAAGTGGATCGCTTCCTCTTCGACAACCAGCTGGTGAAAAGGTTATCTGAAAAGCCCACTTCATTCTCAAAAGTGTAAGAATGAGACCATTTTCTTTTTTAATTGATTGCCTGGCCAGAAATAAGGAAAGCGGGGTGGTCTTGAACCACCCCGCCAAGTATTTGAATATCTTAAATTCCTTAAGTACCAACTGAGATTCAGAAAAAAATTACAGATCCGATGTACGAGTTGCTTCGGTTTCCACCAAACCTCGGATTTCTTTTTTAATCTGCTGGGCTTGTGTTTTAATCTCTTGATGTTTTCGCTTGTTTTCTTCTTTGAAAGAAGTGATCAATGCCTCTCTATCTTTTTTGGATGCATTTTTGAGATTCTCGCGGAGTGAATTGCTTGCAACTTGCATTTCCTTTCGTTTGCTCTGTAACGAATGCACCTTCGCCTTTAATTCATTGGTAAGTTCAGGCCTTGTTGGTTTTTCAGGGTGAATGGCTTCCAATTGTTCACGAATGGAGGCAAAGGTTGCTTTGATTTCTTCTATTCTGTCCTGATTGTTTTCTTTGAATGATTCGACGGTTGCCTTGATTTCTTCGCGTGAAGCATCATTTCCCAATTCATTGAGTTTTGCTTTTAACTCTTCTTGCAAAGCTTTCCGTAATTCTTTTACGGCATTTACTTGAGCTTTAACTTCATCTGAGATTTCTGGTTTTTGGCGCAAGTTTGGACGATTCAATTCACCATTTCCAGCCAATCCCTTGCGGAGGACTGCGAGCCGAACTACTGCTTGTTTTTTGCTGATCCCTCTTTCGGTCAATCTTTGTTCAAGACGAGGTCTTTCAGTCTCTTGTGCGAATGTGACACCGGACAAAACTACGCTCAGTGCTATCGTTATAATTTTAATTTTCATATAATATTGATTATTGATTGTTAGTAATATTCGAGTCGTTTTTGCATTTTGAGTGCCAACTGTGTTTTTACTTTGTAAGTCTATGGCAATCAGTGGCCTGCCTGTTTGGAGTTGCTTGGGCGTAATAATCCTTCTTAGATTTAATTGTTAAAATTTCTCAATATAAATGCCTTGAGTTGGGGAATAATGCACAGTGGTTCTTTCTTCTTTAATCCGTAACAAATAAAATCCCAGGTTGAGACAATTCTGACCGCTACGGAAGTATTTCCGTCCGTTTAGGAATAAGCTGAAGGACTTTTTTGGATGTTTTCCAAAGACGAGCCTTCGGGAAAAAGAAAAAACTTTGCAAATCCTTTTTCTATCCGCATCTTCAAACTCGTGTGGTTTAGGATTTTATTGCCGGGATTCCTGTTGGTGGGATGGGGATCGCTTGATTCAAAAACTTCCACTTTGGGGACTCCCCCGAAATGGGAATTGCTCGATCCTTGGCAATCGACGATGACCCGGGATCAGTTCGAGCGGACTCTTTCAGAGGTTTATTGCCCGCGCAAGGAATGGTGGAAGTCTTGGATCGTGCTTGAGAAGGACAAGGCCCGCATCCGCAAACAAGCGGGTCAGGACCAGTGGTACCACTTGTTTTTTTGCCCAAAGCCCAAGAAGCTCGCAGACCCCGAGACAAAGCGAACATCCTTGAAGGGCTTGAAGATCGCCTTGGATCCGGGCCACATCGGAGGCAAGTACTCGGAGATGGAAGGCCGTCATTTCGTCATTGGAAAGGATGCTCCGGTGAAGGAGGGTGACTTGTCCCTGGAAATAGCCAAAAAATTGGAGAAGATCCTGACCGCCCTTGGCGCGGAGGTTTTTCTCGTTCGCGACAAGAGTGAGTCCGTGACCTCCAAGCAACCCAAGGATTTTGCCAAGGAGGCTCAAGAATGGATTGCGGGGCGGGGACTGGAAAAGTTGAAGAAGGAGGAAAAGGACAAGCTGTTCAAGAAGAGACAGGAAATGCTATTCTACCGGGTGAGTGAGATTCATGCCCGGGCCAAACTGATAAACGAGAAAATCCGTCCTGACTTGGTCGTGTGCCTTCACCTGAATGCAAGCCCCTGGAAAGATCCGGAAAAGAAGGAATTGGGCGAGACCAATGATTTTCACGTCCTGGTCAACGGTTGTTACATGGGAGGGGAATTGGCCTTGGACGATCAACGTTTCGAGATGTTGCTCCGCCTGCTCAACGGTTGGCACTTGCTTGAGCGGAAAGTCGCCGAAGACATGTCGGTTGCCTTGGCCAAAGCCACCCGGTTGCCGGCTTTTTCCTACAGAGGGCCCAACGCCTTGAAAATTGGCAAGGTCGAGGGCGTGTGGGCCCGTAATCTTCTTGCCAACCGCCTCTATCGTTGCCCGGTCGTCTTTCTGGAGCCTTACCGCGCCAATTCGAAGGGGGCCTACGAGAGGATCATTGCGGGTAGTTACAAGGGGACGCGCGAGTTCAAGGGCGCGCAAAGATCCCCGCTGTTGGACGAATACGCCCGCGCCGTGGCCGAAGGCTTGGTGAGAAGTTTCGTGAAACCGGACTCGAACGCTACTTTGCCAACGAATCGGCAACCATCTTTCTGAGCTTCCCGGAATGAGCTTCCACGGTCTCTTTGGGCCCGGTCATCTTTACGAAGATCGCACCTTGCTTACCTTCGATAATCGCAGC
>JAYOII010000432.1:0-2695 GCA_038118685.1 Opitutia bacterium | reverse complement strand
CCAGTTTCCTCTTCAACCAAAACGGACAAGCCTTGGGAGAAGTCGCAATCACTCAATCCGAAGGAAAAACGAGCGTGATCCGCAGGATGGGCGAGATCAGGCAAGGAAAAAGATTCCTCCTCACGCCCGGTCCATTCGAGCTTCGCATGACCGACCAACTCGGTTCAGTGGTCATTCTTTCGGGTGAACTGAAGAGAAGATCAGAATTCAAGGACCTCGACTCCAAAGACGCGGAAAGCAGCTCAAACGGCTCCCGTGACGGAGATTACGAATTCGTGGCGAAAGAGGCCTGGTGGCTGGATCAAAACGAAGTTCGCCAAGCCTTGCCCGTCAACGAGCTTGCCCCCTAGGACAAAAAAATCATCAGAGGCTGTGCAGACCACGCCCGTCGACACTCAAGGCAGCTTCCTTGAGCGACTCTGAAAGCGTAGGATGGGCATGAATGGTCCGGGCCAAATCCTCGGCCGATCCTCCGTACTCCATATGGGCAACGGCCGAGGCAATGAGCTCGGACGCACCCCGGGCGACGATCTGCACGCCAAGCAATCGGTCCGTCTCCTCATGAGCCACGATTTTCACCAAGCCGTCGGTTGCCCCGGTAGCCAGAGCCCGGCCATTGGCAGCCAACGGAAAAGTGCCCGCACGGGCAGGAATGTTTCTCTCCTTGGCTTGCCTTTCGCTCAGACCGACGTTCGCGATCTCCGGGTCGACGTAAACGACTCCGGGAACCATGTCGTAATTGACGTGACCTGCCTGTCCGGCAATGATTTCGGCACATGCTACTCCGTCTTCTTCGGCCTTGTGGGCCAGCATGGGACCTGGAATCAAATCACCGATCGCCCGGATCCCAGGGACGTTCGTGGCAAAATTCGCGTCCACGATTACCCGTCCCTTTTCATCCTGCTCGACCTCGGCATCGGATAACCCGAGACCATCCGAACAGGGCGCTCTTCCTACGGCAACCAATACGCGGTCGGCATCGATCTCAGCGGTTCCATTGTCGTTCTCAATCGTCAAAGTGGTCTTTGTTTTGGTCGAACGGGCGGAAGTCACCTTGGTGGAAAGCATGAATTCGAGCCCTTGATTGGCAAGTATCCGGCGGGCGGTTTTGGCCACTTCGGGATCCAGTTGGGGGCAAAGCTCGGGAAGAAACTCAACGACGGTGACTTCCGTCCCGAGTCGAGACCAGACGCAACCGAGTTCAAGACCGATTGCTCCCCCTCCGACCACAATCATTTTCTTCGGGGTATCGTCAAAGGCAATGGCATGATCGCTATGGACAATTTGTTTCCCGTCAAAGGGCAAAAAAGGGAGTTCCACGGGCTTGGAACCGGTGGCAAGAATAATTTCCTTGGCCTTGATCAGTTCTTTGGACTCGGCTCCCGAAACCTCGACCCGTCCCTCTCCCAGAAGGCGTGCCGCGCCGGACAGAACAGTCACCCCCTTTTTCGAGACCAAACCCTTTACACCCTTGCCGAGTTGATCGACTACCGCGTCCTTTCTCTTCATCAAAGCGGAAAGGTCGTGGGTTATTCCTTTGGCCACGATGCCGTGAGCGGACGCGCCATGCTTGACTTCATGGTAAATCTCGGTCGAGTGGAGCAGGGCTTTACTCGGAATGCAACCGACGTTAAGACAAGTTCCCCCCAAGCGGGGGTTTTTCTCCACAAGTGCGGTTTTCATGCCCAATTGGGCGCATCGTATGGCGCATACGTAACCTCCCGGCCCGGCGCCGATTACAACCACGTCGAATTCCTTCAAGTCGGTCATAATCCTAAATTCCAAGGGCGAGACGGGCCGGCTCCTCGATGGCTTCCTTTACCTTGACCAGAAAAGTAACCGCTTCCTTGCCGTCGACCACCCGGTGGTCGTAAGACAGGGCGAGGTACATCATCGGACGGATGACGATCTCGCCGTTGCGAACGACGGCCCTTTCTTCAATGGCATGCATGCCCAAAATTCCGCTTTGGGGAGGATTGAGAATGGGGGTCGAAAGCATCGATCCGTAAATCCCCCCATTGGTGATGGTGAAGCAGCCCCCTTGCATGTCCTCGAGAGTAATTGCGCCCGACCTCGCTTTTTCGGCATAGCCGACGATTCCCTGCTCGATCTCGGCAAAGGAAAGCTTTTCGCAATCGCGGAGGACCGGGACAACAAGCCCTTTCTCGGTACCCACGGCCACTCCGACGTCGAAATAATGGTTTTCCACAAGATCGCTTCCTTCGATCCGGACGTTTAACTCGGGAACCGCCTGCAAGCCATGAACGACTGCCTTGACGAAGAAGGACATGAACCCGAGCTTGACTCCGTTTTGCTTGACGAAAGAGTCCTGATGCCTCTTGCGCAAAGCCATCACTGCGGATAGGTCAATTTCGTTGAAGGTGGAAAGGATAGCAGCGTTCTGCTGAGCCTCCACGAGGCGAGAGGCGATCTTTCGACGGATAGGGGACAGGGGTCGGCGGGTGCTCCGCCCATCGGCCTTTTTGTCCGCGCTCGCAACCGGAGCAGGCTGGCGCACGGCCGCGGTTGGAGCTTCGGCAGGGGGGGGCGGAGTCACATGTTCCTTGGAGGCCGCCAAAACATCTGCTTTGGTAAGGCGTCCGTCCTTACCCGTACCCGAAAGAGTCGCCGGATCGATTCCCGTCTCGGCCAATATCTTGCGGACAGCCGGGGAATGCGCGGGGACGGGATCAGG
>JAYOII010000431.1:0-2714 GCA_038118685.1 Opitutia bacterium | reverse complement strand
CTCTTGCCCAGGCTTAAAAATCAGGCGAACTGCGTCAAGGAGGTCGCCCCGCTCCTAACCATGCTGGCCTCGCGCATCGATACGGGGACCCCTCTGGCCTTTGCGGTATCGGACCTGGAGGATGCCGCGCTTGCCCTTGAGGATGGCGACAAGCTCGATTCTCTGGATGCTCAGGACGTAGCGGTCGAATCGCTCGAAGAAGTCAATGGGTTGGTTTTGGAATTGAGCTCTCAAGCCGGCTACGTGTCCGAGATCGTGGAATTTTTGCACGGTTCCGTGGCGAACGTCGCCATGTTGGAATCTCAGCAGGAGGAGCTGGCCCTTCAAGCAGAGGTGACTCTTCCCGATGATGAGAAATACGATGCCCTTGAGCAAAAACAACGCGCCTTGCTCCAAAAGACGGCCCAAGAGGGAAAGGTTCTTGTGTCGGTCACCGGGATACAGACCTACTCCAAGCCCGCCAAGTTGATGGACTCGGTGCTTTCTCAGCTCCGTACAATCGACGCTTCCGCAGCGGCAGCTCAGATGTGGCTTGCCAAAGAAGCCCTCGCGGAGAACGCCGAGTCTCTTTTTGCCGTGATCCGCATGCTTCATGGTTTGCCTGACGTCGAAATCACGGTCCGCACCGACCCGGCTCTCAAGCGCTTGGTGGACGTTCTTGCCGTGGCGACTGATCAGAAAATTCTCTTCCGGGATATAAATCAAGCCGATCACGATCCACTCAAGGGGCAGGTTGCGGTTCGCCTTGGGGAACTGACCACCCGTTGCGAAAAACTGGCTCAGGCAGGAGAAGCTCATCCGATGTTGGATTCCGCTTCAAGCCAACTGGACGCGGCGAGCGACGCCCTTGCGTCTTCCGATCGGGATGCCCTAAAGAAGCACCAAAAAGCAGCGCTTCAGTCGTTGCGGCATTTCATCATCGAGCAAGCTCTCATTCTTGAAACTGCCGTACCTCCCGCAGCTGCCGAGGAAGGAAGCCCGGAAGCCGATGGTGAGGACAGTGACAGCGAGTCCGAATTTTCCGCCGGTTTTCTCGCTGAATTCGTCAGTGGCGAAGCCCCCAAGGACCAGCGGACCGGTTGGAACGTCTTGGGCGACCGCAACCGGGCCGCCCTAAACCAGAATTTCGCCCGCGAATTGCCATTGGAATATCGCGGTCTGTTGAAAAATTATTACGAAAGGGTCGCAAAGTGAAGGTTTTCATTCAGGGCAAAACGTTTCCTCTCAGCCAGGTCTTGCGCTGGACCATGTCCGTCTTCTTCGGGCTAACGGTTTCGGCGCAGGAAAAACCTGCGGATACGCCCTCGGTCGAGGAGGCTCCCTCTTTTTCGGAAGCCGAGGCGCCGGAGTTAACCGAAGAAGCGGAAAAGGCCATCGAGCGTGGACTGAAATTTCTTGTTTCGAACCAAAACAAGGACGGCTCATGGTCTTCCCAAGATCCTGAAAACGAAGGTGGCGCCAACTTTGCAATCGCCGGCACTAGTCTCGCGTTGATGGCCTTCATGGTCGAAGGTCATTTCCCCGGTTTCGGCCCGTACGGCCAAGCCTTGGATCGGGGTAAGGATTATCTGCTCAAGAGAGCCAAGGACTCCCCGACGGGAGCGATGGGAGTGAAGATGTACGAAATCGGATTGTTCACCATCGCAATGTCCGAACTTTGGGGCATGACCAGCGACCCCAAAGACAACAAGGAGATTCAGGAAGCCTTGGAAAGAGTGGTCGAGATTATCCTTCGATCACAGAATCCGCTCGGCGGATGGCGTTATGCACCAAGGCCCGATGCCGGACAGGACACTTCGGTCACGGCGACCGTCTTCGTTTCTCTCGCATCGGCCCGCGAAGCCGGCGTGCTCGTTCCCGCCGAAACCATCGAAAGAGTGACCGGTTACCTCCGCGATCAAGCCTTCGACGAGCGCCGGGGAGGCTTCGGGTACCAAGGCAAGGGCTACACCATTGCCTGCACTGCCGGTGGGGTGTATTCCGCTCAACTCGCAGGCAACCGGGACACCGAATGGGTCGCGGCCGCTCTCAACTCCCTTGAAAACGATCCGAAAATGTTTTCCCGCAAGGACAACGGTCACTTCTACTACTCCCATTACTATGCCATGCAGGCAATGGTTCAGGCAGGCGAGGAACGCTATTCCAAATGGTATCCGCGAATCCGCGATGCTCTCATCAGTTTGCAACAGCCCAACGGATCCTGGCAGGAAAAGGAAAAGGATTATCCGCACAAGACGCCTATGGCGATCATCATTCTCGGGACCCCCAACCGGTATATTCCTGTTTATCAACGCTAAGTCGAAGCCTCGATGAGTGGTAAAAGCAAAGACCGTCCAGCAGGCCCCATCGGACTTTTCCGTTCTCTTGTTGTTCTCGCGATCTTCGTCTTAGTCTTTTCGGCAAGCGCCCAAAAGAGCTCCAGACACCTGTTCATTCTCTCCGGCCAGTCGAACATGACCGGTGGGCTCAAGGCGGGGTTTGCCCAAAAGGTCGAAGACACTTACGGTAAAGAAAACATCGTCGTCGTCCATCACAGCAAATCCGGACGTGGCATTCGCTTTTGGGACAAGGACTACCGGTTTCCCGATGGCTACCGGTTCCCGGGCAAGGGAGTCCCTTCGGAACGATCGAAGCAACAGCATGGTCAGGAATACGGGCCCTTGATCGGCAAAGTGCGTGAGGCCATCGAAGGAAAATCCTTCGATACCATCACT
>JAYOII010000430.1:0-2715 GCA_038118685.1 Opitutia bacterium | reverse complement strand
CCGCGACTCAGGCTAATATGGACAAACTAAAGGAATTGGGCGTTCATATTGTCGAACCTGTCGAGGGCGAGCTTGCCTGTGGATACGACGGAACAGGGAAAATGGCTCCCGTCGCCTCGATCATGAAAGAGGTCGCCGATTTTTTGCAGGGGTCTTCTTGAGCCATTAAAAAAGACTCCCTGCAATGCAGAGAGCCTTTGGGGGTAAAAGGATGGACCCTCCAATACTAACTAGGCAGCATTGGGGAGATCATGGAGAGAAAATTGCTTCCGTTTCACCCTCTTGAGTCTGGACTTTCGGCGAAGTCCGCGATCAAGTTTTTCAATGAGGTCGTCGATTGCTTTGTAAAGGTTGTCGTTTGAAGTGGATACCGTTACGGAAGGTCCCTTCAGCTCAAGGTGGCCTTTGGCAGTAAACTGGTTTTGGTGGGATGAAGAACGCGAATCTTGGTCAAGTTCCACTCTGGCCCTGATGATTTTCTCCTCGTGCTTGAAAATTTTGTCCATCTTGTCGCTGACAATATTTTTGAGAGCGTCGGTGAGATCGAGATGTAAGCCGGAAATAATCAGGTTATTCTTCATGTGCGTTTATATTTTAGTTAATTTATTTGTAATGCATCCAAGCATCTTTCACAAATCAACAAAGCACAGCCTGCCTGGCTTTACCAATTTTGTTTTAACTTTTTTTGAATTCGCCGGAACATTTCTTTAAGCAAACTCATTCCGAGTCAGCCCAAAGAGACACCGCGCCCCTTGTGGATGCGGCGGAATTAAGGTCATGGTTGATTTACGAAGATGATTCGATTCTTGCATTCAACAAACCAGGTTGGTTGGTTTGCCATCCGTCCAAAAACGGTCCTTGGTCGAGCCTTGTCGGTGCAGTCCGGGAGTGTTTTAACTTGGATCAGGTCTATTTGGTCGGTCGTCTGGACCGTGAAACGAGCGGTTTGACCCTTTTGGCTAAAAACAAAGCGGCCGGTCGGTTTTGGCAAAAGTCTCTCGAGGAAAAAAAGGTCCGACGAAGCTATTGGGCCATTCTTTCGGGCGAACTGAGCAAAGAGATGAAGGTAGCTGGTTACTTGGGGAAAGATCCTGACAGTCCTGTTTTCGTCAAGCAAAGAGTCGTTGGCAGCACACACAAGTCCAAGCGTGCGGAAACGAGCTTTTTTCCTCTCCTTTCGAAAAATGGTTTCACGCTTTGTTCGGTTGTTACGAAAACCGGACGCAAACATCAAATTCGCGTCCATGCCCAGTCGGCGGGTTTTCCTTTGGTCGGGGAAAAACTCTATGGGGCGGACGAAGAGTATTACCTCGAGTTTTGCCGCAATGGATGGCGGGAAGAATGGTTGCCGGCTCTTGGTATGAGGAGGCAAGCTCTGCATGCCCGGACTTTTGGCTTCGTGGACGACGGACCGAGTTTCGTTGCCTCTCTTCCGGGAGATTTTCTTGCCTTCCTAACCGACAGGTTGGAGCTTGAATCCAACTGCGAGGCTTTGCTTGAGGATAAGGCCCGAAATTGGACGGAGGCTCAATTCCGTGGAGAATAGGGTTGTGCCGGTTCACCGAAACGGATAATCGGGATTAGAACAAGATGAAACAGCTTTCCACCAGTCCGTTGGATGCCCTTAAGGGTGGTTTTCGCAAGGCATGCGTAAAGCGTCTGGTTGGTGACGAACAGGGTGCGATCGACGTGCTGAAGAACGAGATTCCGGGTTTGGTCGTTTCATGGGTCAAGTCGACCGCCTTGAGTGCTGACGAAAAGAAGGCCAAGCTCAAGGAGCTTTTTGACGATGAATCTGCGCGGGCGGAGGAATTGGCCGTAGCCTTCGACTTGTTTGCAGGCAGGTTTGAAGCCCGAGTTGCGTCCATTGTCCGAAAAGAGTTAAGGGACGCATCAAGCCGGATGGATGACGTGGTTCGGCAACTCGAAGAATCGTTGGCCCGGTCTCCCGTTGCTGAACAAGAGGCTGCTTTGGCCGAGTCCGTTGAAGGGGATGAGGAAAGTCCGGTCGCAGACGTGAAAGAGCGGAAAGCCGAAGACGAACCGGAACCTGTTTCGATTGTCGAAGGCAAGGATGAGCATTTGGATCCTCCGATGGGCACCGGACTGAGGTTTGATGAAATTGAAGAAATGATCGATGAAGTCCTGAGTCTCGGCGATTCATAAAAATGTGTTTGCCAAGTACAGCTCATCGTTGCCAAATGATGATTAGTTTTGTGCATTATGCATGATATAATTTTTTAACCTACATGACTGAAAACATTGACGAACACGATCAGGGGGCTTCCCAGCCGTCACCTACTTCCTCCACGCCTACGGGAGAGAAAAAAAGGAAAATGTACGTGGGCTTGGACTTGGGTACGCTGCAATCGTGTATCGTAACCAAGTTGATCAAGCCGGGCTCGGACGAGATTCCCGGAGAGCTTGTGCCGACTGTGGTCGGTTACCCTGAGGACGGAATCCTTTCCGGTATATTGCCTGGAAACTCTTCCATGCTGCATGGAAATGAGGCGATCTCGAACGAATTGCATCTGCGTCTTGTCAATCCCTTAAGCGATGGCGTGGTCTCCGACGTCGAGGCCGCCGCATCTTTTTTGGCTTATCTGCGTGACAAAATAGATCCCGAGAGAAAGAGGGAGGTCCTTTGCGTGATAGGCATCCCGGCCGTTGCCGATGGCGAAGCCAAGGAGAACTTGAAGAAGGCTGCGAAGGGGG
>JAYOII010000429.1:0-2719 GCA_038118685.1 Opitutia bacterium | reverse complement strand
ACCAAGGAAATCGTAGTTCCTTTATTCGTGCTTTTGACCAATTGAATCGTGACTCCTGCCCGTTCCGCCAACTCTCTGCTGATGGCCAATCCAATCCCGGAACCGCTTTCCTTTTGACTGTGGACGGGCTTGAATAGGTTTTGTTTCTGTTCCTCGGCTATCCCGGGGCCATTGTCCCGAACGGAAAGAATCAAGGAGCGGTTCTTTTGTTCGGCGAGAAGAAAGACCTTGACGGAGGGCCCGGAATCAATCGAGTTTTGGATCAAGTTATGGAGGATGGGTAAAATCAAGTTGGCTTTGAGGTTGTCGATTTTTTCAACCGATGCGGCGCTCTCGAGCACGCTGACCCTCGACTCAGGACCTTCCTCATTGAACTTATTGGCGGCCAAGTTGAGAACTTCCTTGGCTTCGAAGGAATAGCTCTCCTCGTTCAAGTCGCATTCCCTGAGGGTGTTGAGGGTTTGCGTAACCAGGTTTTCGATCTTCCGGGTGGTCGAGCGCAGGTTTTTTTCGGTTGCTTCCAGCTGCTCGTCTGTATCGAGTTCCAAATTCTTGAGTCCCATCAGTGGGCTCTTCAAGGCATGCATCAAGTGGGCGGTCACCGCTCCCACCCCGGCAGTCTTGCAAGCTTGGGAAAGTCGAAGGTTTGCTTCTTTCAGGTTGATTGACTTGTTCAGGAGTTCGCGTTCGGAACGCAGGAGGCGGGTCAGGAGAATTCGGAAGATCAAAAAGAGCAAGCCCGCTCCGATGGCAAAGGTCCAGAGGCCTTGCTGCACAATTTCCTCATCGACGGCATCCCTTTCAGTCAGAATGGGGACGGGGTCCATCAAAAGCTCGAGAAAACCGATCTCGGCCTCTTCGCCCACCGGGTAGAGGATCGAGAGCGCCTGCCCTTCGGAGAAGCGAAAATCATAGGGGCGTTCCCCGAGGTTTTCCGTACGGGATGGGGTGGCCCGTTTTCGGGTCGAGTCGGTGGGCAACTCAATGAGTTTACCATTCCGGTCAAAGGCAAATACACCCACGGTTTCTTGGATCTCCAATGACCGCAGGGCCATTTCTTGCAAGTAGTCCTTTTCGGTGTGAACGAGGTTTTCCATACCCAAGTCTACGAAGAGGAGATCTTCATCAAGAAATTCTTCCTCTATGTTTTGACCCAAATTTTCCAAGGTCGGAAGATGGGAAGAGGCTTCCCGGTGCAAGGCGAGTTGATGAAGTTTTTCCCGTGAGGAGAATTGCAAGACGCTGGTAAGGATACCGAGCATTGCCAAAATAACGGCGAAGGCCAACCAACCCTTTTTTTCCGTCGTCATCGCCTGTGCTCTTGAGCTTTCATTTTGTGCCCCGGCTTTATTGGTCCCAAGATATTCCGATCGAATAAAAATTTGAAAAGTATTCGTAGTCCCTCGAATTCGACTGGTCTTCCTCGCGATTCCATTTCAGGTAGGCTTTCCAGTTTTCATTGATCAAGCGGGTGAGCATCAACTGGTTGGTAAAGCCTAGCCGTTCGAATCTTTCTCCGCTTGGTACCGTTCTTTGGTCGTAACGGACTTGATTCCACCCGAGGTCGATTTCAAGCAACCATTTTTCCCACTTGGCCGAATACGAAAAGCCCACTCCGAGCCTTTCATAATCGTAATAGCCCCCTGCATTGTCCCCAAGTTGATCGACCTTGAGGTTGATCCCGATTTCCTTGATCCAAGGCGATGAGAACTCGCGTTCGAGTGAGAATGCGAGTCCGATTTTTTCGGTTTCCAGTTTCCCTTCGGTCATAAGAGACCCATCGGACGCCCTTCTCCTGCGGGCATCGTAGTCAACGGATCGCCCTAATAATTTCGACTCAAGATTGACTTTTTCGGTGACTTGCCAATCGAAGGCGAACCGGAGCTGTTGATCGGAATTGTTTTCCGATGGATCGTCAAACCTTTCACTGCCTGCCGAAACCTCGATTTTGGCCGCGATTTTGTCCGTAAAGCGATGGGAAAGATGAGGGATGACTTCCGACTTGTTCGATTGGACCTGCATCGAGTAGGGGAGTCCAAGATCGGAAAAATCGAAGGCTTGGTCATAGTAGGTGTGCCTGAGTCTCAAGCCGAATGAGTTTGCCGAATCGTCGGTTAGGTAGGTGTGTTCGGCTTGGGCCATAAGAATCCCGGAGAGGTCATGTTCGGGCAATCCGTCAAACCTCTTCCCATCGCCGAACAAGTAGAGGTAAGTAAGTAAGTTTCGGCTACCTTGGCGCAGGACGAATAGCTCGCTTTCCATCTCCAGGTAGCCCGATTCTTCCCTGACGTAAGGTCCGTACATCGGATTGTCGGAATACCCAAAGCCAAGCTTGTAGGAAAAGGAAGGAATCCATTTTTTACGATCGGGTAATTCCTCAACCGGTTGCGGTTCTTCTTCAATTGCATCCTCGCCAAACAACATCTCCTTGAGTTCATCCTCACTGAACTCGTCTTCAACTTCCGGGAGACCATTGGTCAATAGAGAGGAAACTTCCTCTTGCTCATCGGGAGGTTCTGAGTTCTCTGTGGTTGGTTGGGAATGAAAGGATGGTGCTTCGTTGGCTTGCCCGGCGGCAACCGGGAGAGAAGATTCACGGGGCTTGTCGATTCTCTCAATCAGTTCAAAGTTCGACCGCGACCCAATCGGTGAATCAGCCTGAGGGGCCGGCTGTCCGCATAGCATTGGAGCGAATGAAGCAGGCAATAGAAGCCGGAGG
>JAYOII010000428.1:0-2725 GCA_038118685.1 Opitutia bacterium | reverse complement strand
CTTGGACCGCGGATGTTCCCCTTGTTCCATTTTACTTCGGACACTTTGGTGTCCGGCTCTTCGCCCTCATGCAAAAGCAAACCAAAGGCTTTACGGGCCGTTTTCAGGTAGTGCTCGATTTGCAGGGAAGACATGCCGAGCGATTTGCCGTTGTTGAGAAACCCGTCCGGGGAGAGCGGGTCATCGGAAAGCCCCAAGGTGTAATTCATCCTCAAGCCAAGCAGATCTTCCATGGTGTATTGGTATTCGTTCTTGTTCAGGCGCCGGATCACGGCTTCGGAATCCTCGCCTTGCATCTTTCGGATGGCTTGCTTCAGGTTGGTATCGATCCATTCCGTGATGACTTTGCGCTGCTCGGAAGTCAGAGGCTCCTCGTCTTCGGGAGGCATCTCTCCCAGTTTGATCTGATCCGATGCGTCGTGCCAAGTCTCGGCCGCCGACCGGTCGTTGAGAAAATCAACCGACAGGTTGTCGAAGCGCAAATTGCCTTTTTGCTTGTCGGGACCATGGCACTTCACGCAATGGGCTTGGAGAATCGGACGAACTTCTTTTTCAAAGGAGTAAGACGAGGCTTGTCCGTTTACGCTCTGCGATAGGAAAGCACCAAACAGCAAGCAGAAAGGTCTCCAAATAGAATTTGTTTTTTTGTACAAAAACACATTTTAACTCTATCGCACCCCAAGCCTCCGCAAAAGGATAAAACCTCTTTTTTCCCTGTTTTTTGTTCGCCTGCCCACGCCTTTTTTCTCTTGTTAAAAAACGAATTCAATCGATTCACTCATAACCCAATCAGCATGAAACGATCCCTTGTCTTTTTTCTTTTCTTCTGCTCTATTGCAGCGGTTCTTCCAAGCTCTCGAGCTGCCCCGCCTAACGTTATTATCATCATGGCGGACGATCAGGGGTATCAGGACCTAGGTTGCTTCGGCTCGCCCAAGATCAAGACGCCCCACATCGACCGGATGGCCAAGGAAGGCATGCGCTTCACCGACTTTTACTCGGGCGCCCCGGTTTGTACTCCATCCCGGGCTGCTCTTCTAACTGGTTGCTATGCGAAAAGAGTGGGTGGCTTGGGCGTACTCTTTCCCCGGGACAAGCGGGGCCTCAACCCCGATGAGGTTACCATCGCGGATCTGCTCAAGACCAAGGGCTACGCCACAGCCTGCATTGGGAAATGGCACCTCGGGCATCTCAAAGAATTTTTGCCCACCAGCCAAGGTTTCGACACTTACTTCGGGGTTCCGTACAGCAACGACATGACCATCGACATCTCCCAACCTTTGGCCAACGACGTCGTGTTACGGGAAGGGGTTACCTTGGAAAACATCAAGAGCCGGGTGAAGAAAAACCTCGTGCCCCTGATGCGCGACACCAAGATCATCGAATACCCGGCTGACCAAAACACTCTCACCAAGCGCTACACCGAGGAAGCGATTGCCTTCATCAAAAAGAACAAGGAGAAGCCCTTCTTCGTTTACCTGCCGCACACCATGCCGCACATTCCCCTTTATGCGACTCCCCAATTCGAGGGTGAAAGCGAGATCGGGCTCTACGGGGACACCATAGAGGAACTCGACTGGTCGACCGGGCAAATTCTCGAGACCCTCCGCAAGCTCAAGCTCGATCAGAACACCTTGGTCATCTATACCTCCGACAACGGTCCTTGGAAATTGAGCTCCAATTCCTGGGTGAAGGGCAACATGAACCGCCGGGTCGGGGGCTTTGCCCATCCTCTCAAAGGCTATAAGTTTTCCCGTTTCGAAGGCGGGATGCGCGTTCCCACCTTGATGTGGTGGCCGGGCCGCATTCCTGCCGGCAGGGTATGCTCCGAAGTGGGGGCCAGCATGGATTTTCTACCCACCTGCGCAGCGATCTCCGGGGCCAAGATGCCCGATGATCGCGTGATTGACGGGAAGAACCTTCTTCCCTTGATGGAGGGCCGCAAAGGAGCGAAGAGCCCGCACCAAGCGTTCTTCTATGGAACGGAAGCCGTGCGGAGCGGAAAATGGAAATTGAAGGGCAGGGAATTGTTCGATCTGGACAAGGATATCGGGGAAACCCAAAACCTCGCCGCAGACAACCCTGAGATCGTCAAGCGCCTTGGTGGTTTGTTAGCCGCCCACAAGGAAGACCTGGCCAAGAACAAGCGCCCTGCGGGTGGCCCGCCCAAGCAGCCCCGGAAGCGTAAAAAATAATAACGCATAGGAGTTCCCGCCGTATTCTTCTTTGCGGGAAGGGATTTCTTTTGTTCTCTCTTTTGTCCCAAGCGGCTATTCTTCGTATATTGTTTGGCATAGTTTTATTTAAAATTTACTTAGGATGCTTTCGGAAATTCGTATGAAATTCTTTCTGCTCATACCCTTTTTGAGCTTGGTCACTTTCGCTGCTTCCCCGCCCTCGTCTGAATTCATTCTTTCGTCGGGGACTTCTTTCAAAATGCAGGTAGCTAGAGACGACTTGTTGGCAGGGGTTCCTTTCGAGTCCAACCTCGATTTGGCTGCGGGGGATCTTTTCAAACTGACCGATGGATTGGGCAGCAAGCCAAACGAGGCCTTCCGGGTCTTTGCCCGTGAAGGCGTCGAGGATTGGGTGATTACTTTTTCAAACCTGAAGATTCTGGAATTAAAGGAGATTCGAGTGTTTTCCTGGAATTGGGACATTCGATCGCAACAAGACTTCGATCTTGTCTACAGCATGGACCGGGGAAAGACCTTCGTTCCTTTGG
>JAYOII010000427.1:0-2745 GCA_038118685.1 Opitutia bacterium | reverse complement strand
GCAGGGACCGCGTCTGAAAAACGGGTCGTGTTAAAGTCAAAGTCCATCTGCACGGTAGCTTGGGTTCCCAAAGGAAAGATCCCCGGCTCGAGGACTTCGATATCAACCACTCGGTCACCCCAGGAGTCACGCGGAAAAACATTGTAGGGAATATCTATGAACAAAGGTCCGAAGATCGAGTTCTCATAGATGTTGAAGGAGACGTGTTCAGCCGGACCAAAAACCGGAGTTTTGTATTCTTGGTCCTTGGTCCATGGTCGCTCCACGAAGCCCTGACCTGCTCCGAGAGGACGATCGAAATTATCGTACTCCAAATTCCGGATTCTCGGGTCGTCGAAGAAAGTGTGAATCAAATGACCTTCGTCACAAAACATAGGGACTGCATCCACTTCTCCACCCGTACCTTTGAATTCAAGATAGGGTGAAATGTAACGCGAGCCGTTCGCGTCTATCACGATCTCCCTGATTTTGCCATCATCAAGAAGGGCGGTATAGTTTCCATCGAAAGCGCGCCACGACGAACTAATCGAGTTATCGGGTTCACGGTATTCGAAATCCAATCGAACGAAGTGATGAGTTTGCGCATCGCATACGCGGGTACGAAAACCCATATTTGCATGCGGGGTAGGAGTGATGCCAGTGTGATAGGCATGCGTCAGGCAAAAGCGGTGCGCTTGGGTTCTATTGTGGGTGGCAATCCAAGCGTCGTTTATCAAAGGGTCGGAAGTATAGGCATTGGGAGGAGTTTCGCCCGGGCAATTGGTGGGCGTTAACACGGACTCGGTTATGTGACCACACGGGACGAGAGTGCGGTTAAGATCCTCGCGCATGTTCGTACACTGCCAGAGTGTCGGTGGCCTGGTCGGCTTTTGGTAAAAGGGCGCGCTATCCCAAATTACGACATAGGGATCAACGTAACCACGACCGCTGCGGGTAACGATGATTTTGGTTATCATTCCATCTCTTACCTTCGCTACCGCTTCGGCTTCATCTTCCAGCGGAACCGTTCGGTTACGATCGTAAATCTTTATCCATGGCGACAGGTAATCCTGCGGTTTGTCATTCGGGGGATGCGGGCAGGCATATCTTCTGTGATCGCTGATGAAAGGAGGGTTCAAGCTACCGCCTAGGCGCAGGCGGATGGATGCGTTTTGGTCCGGCGGGGGAGGAGTATCCGGAATCAGTTTTGCGGACGGAACGTTCGAAGAATCCAAGTTGTAATAGCCACGTCCTCCCACCGTGGCCAACACGGAAATGAGAGTCCCTGTATTAAAATCTATCGCGCACTCGGCCATGGCCCCGTATCCTCCACCCCCTGATATCGAGATGATAGGGTTGGTCACGTAGCCGATTCCAGGGTCGGTAATTGCGTAGGAAGTTATGCTCCCATTTTCATCCGTTCCGTTGATCTCAACGACAGCCGGCCGAAAAACGTAACTGACGTTCGTATCGTATGCCCGACCTCCATAGAGGTTCACTTTGGCGGGAATGGAGTAGCGGAATCCGGGATTCTGCACAACGATTTCCGAAAGCGTGGTATTGAAATCCAAAGCCGAAACACCCACGTGACCCTCCCATCCGACGTTGCCCCAGTCGGCAAAAACCGTGGGGGGAGTCAAATGCCCTTGGCTTGGGTTGTTCACGGTAGGATCGACCAATACGCCGGTTACCTTGTAATCGCCTTGACCAAGAGGGGTAGTCGGGTTGACGTTGCGACGGATTTCCTGAACTCTTGGATGGGTGTAAATTGGATTATTTTGATACGAAGGACCGGTTTCTCCCAATCCATCTCCGAAATAAAGAATGTCGTTGGTGTTCGCAACGAAAGGACCTTCTCCTTCTTGAGTGACGGCTAGCGCCAGCACACTGGAAAAAGTACGTCCGGGCAATTGTTGAATGTAAGCATCGAACTTGGGCGGACGATAGCCTTCTCCGAAAATACGCACGGCATTTGCATTGAAACCTCCTGCTGCGGCGTAGCCCTGACCGCCATCCACGATGTCGACTGACTGATCCCGGTCCAAAAACATGAGGGCATACCCCGTCGCATTGTATTCATCGGGCCAAGAGGGTGATCCTTCGATGTGCAATTCCGGAGCCGCGGAATAACCGAAGATGCCGTTCGTCGCGTTGGCGTCAAAGAGAGAGGGAGGGGCATCGTCGGCCACGACGTATTCGACGTAAGTCCTTGTTACGTTGCGATCGTCAGGCAGGGTGATCGAAACTTGGCCATGAAAGTTTTTGGTCAACAGAATCTTGTCCACGTAGGAAGGCAAAAGTCCTGCCTCTCCAACTGCGGGCAGAAACTTGTTCGGATCAAATCCACTCCAGCCCGAATGGTTGTAATCAAAGATTGCTTCGGGTTGTTCCTTGTAGCCTCCGCCCGGACTTGTCAGCCTCACCGTACCAACGGCATCGACGTCCGCTCTCAAGCGAGCCCGGTGAACTCGGTCGTTTCTGGCTTTGGGCTCAGTTCCCAATTCATAAAGATAATTGATTTCAGCAGGCGTAAGGACTCGATGATAAAAGGCAACTTCGTCCAATTGACCGACATAATAATTGGTAGCGTTGGCTTCGCTTGTCCGGTGGTAACCGATGGCAAGATGATTCATGTCGTCCACGTCGGTTAAAAACGCTCGCTCGTTAATTGATCCGGCCGGAACCACCCCCGCATCCGCTTTTCCGTCCACGTAAAAGCTAACGCCGTTGTCATCGACCAAAACCGCAAGGTGGTGCCAGTTGCCG
>JAYOII010000426.1:0-2747 GCA_038118685.1 Opitutia bacterium | reverse complement strand
CCACTGGCTTTGCCCGTAATCAAAGTACTTTGATTGCTCCAGGTATACCCAACTGCCCTTTTTGAACAAATAGCCTTGAGGGAAAACAGCGGGCAAGGTCCACACCCAACCCACCTTGTCCGCATAGAACCAAGTCGATCCCATGGACATTTCGGTCAGGTAAACCCATCCGAGAACCGAGTGGTAAACCCATTGACTCGAGGAATCCGAAACCAGGTAATAACCAAACCAGTCGAGGTACTTCCAGCCCGCCCCGAGATCTTGCCCGGTCAACCAAAAGGAAGTGACCACCTGTTCTTGCTCGCTTCCCTCCGACGAAGGAAGATCGGTGGACGAAGATTCCGAAACCTGCTCCCGGGCGCCCGCTTGAGGTGCAGAGGAGTCGGAGGATTGGGAATCCGTATTCTGCCTTGAAGCCTTTTCCGACGGAGGAAGATCGTTGGGTTGCGAATCCGAATCTTCAAAACGGTCGGGGTATGATTTTTCGTACTCCAGGTATTTCTTTGCGATGGAATCTTCATCTACATGTTCATCATACAAGTCTTCCACTCCGTCGAAATCACGATCAATTACGAGGAATTGCTGATGGCGTTTCCCATCGTAGCTTCCGGCATTGACCAAGGCCCTCGAATAAGAGCGTGTCTCTTTTTTTGAATGAAGCTCGATGGCAAGAATTCCCTCCGCATCGAGAGCCAAGCGGTCGGTTTGCAGGATGGCGCAACCGTTTACGATCGAAAGCTCGAAGGAAAGGCTCCCGAATCGAACGGTCGCGCTTTCGGGAAACTTCGAATCCACTCCGATGAAAAGACTGTATTGATCATCTTTATGGGTAAAACCTTGATAACCGAATGAGTAAAAGCTTTCCGATGCTTCATCGGTATGTTTGGCGATTTCCGTAAACTCGAGGGTCTCGAGATAGAGCCCTCGGGGAAGGTTTTCGGAATTCAGTTCATCGATTCTTTCGGTAAACAAATTGTTGGGAATCGTCTTGTCTTCGTCTTGGTAACCGGCGTCCAAAACCCCTTTGTGCTCGAGCACTTTTTCTCCGAAAACGGTACGAACCTTGACTTCGTAAGGTTGGCCGTTGCTGTCTGCATAGTGGTAGCCATCGGAACTTAGGTTGTGATTGACCCAGGCAGGAAGATCGAAAGCCGAAATCTCCTCTTTTGAATTCTTTGAAAACCACCACAAGTACCCATCCAGGGCATAGGACCCGAAAATCGTTTTCGTGGTTGAATGGGAATAGGATTCGGACTGATAAATCACAGGGTAATAACCTTGCTTGAGCTTGGTTCCATTTAGGATGGGAAGACCTTCCAGGTACGCCCGCGAATCGATCCCGTTGATCTTGGGTATTTGCGAAGACCATAGTTCGAGCAGGCCTTCCCTGGATGGCCTGTAGGTCGGATCCGATTCGATCCTGTCGTAATAAGCCCGCATGACCTTTCGGTAAAATTGAGGCTCATGTTGCAGAATGACCTGAATCAGCATGGCCGATATGCTGTAACGGTCGTTTTGAAAGAGGGACTCGCCGCTCCAAAAGGTTCCGGCTCCGGTATGCCTCTGATGCTTTACCAAATCGAAATTCGATGCTTGAGAGGACCAATTCCACCAGGGTCCGCTTTCCAGAATGAGCCGAGACAAGTCGTCTTTCGGGTAAGCCTCCACATAGTCGTGAAGGATTTCATAAGCAAGCCCTTCGGCAATTTCCTCAAAGCCATTGAGATCGTCCTCGAAGGACCAATTTTCGCCGGTGTAGGAAAAGGCGTATTTGCCTTTCCACGCGTGAATCAATTCATGTACGATCAACCGCGGAATCCACGCTCCGTCGACCACGATTGTTCTCCCCTGATCCAGGGTTATCCATGAGTTGCCCCCGTCCTCGCCCCTGACAAAGGTACATACGAAGGTTTCCGCTGGGTTACCGGCGACCTCCAAAAAAATCGGCATGACTTTTCCGAGAAAACCTTCGTACTTGTTTCTCAAGTCGGTCTCAAAGCCATCGAATCGAAAAGTTATGCGGTCGCTTGGCTCCGCAAGCTTGGTATCTTTCAAAACCGGATAGTCCGAAAGATCGATCTCAAACCAATCGTACTCCCTCACGAATTCACCGCTTGCGGGATCGTATTCAGAGAAGCGACCGTCGAGCACTTCCGTGCCGTTCAAGTCGAAAGCACCGTAGTCCACGGTTGCTTCGCTCCATCCGTGACCTCCGTAATACAATTGACGGTCTCCGTCTTCCAAGGTCAGGGAAAACCTGGAGTAACTCGAGGGCGGTTGTTTGTTGTCCCACTTCAACCGGATGCCGGTGTCGGTCTTGCAAACAACGGCATCGTTGAAACTCGAGTTGGCAATCGGGTAGACGACTTCCGGCGAAGCTCCATAATCGTACTTGGGGAAACTTTGGGGATCGAGAGCGTCGTATCCGTACTTCGATTCAGCGGCGTCCGTCATGCCGTCCCCGTCGGTGTCGGTATAATCGCCACCGTAATTGCGAAGCAACTCATGCGGAGCAGTCAGGTTTTCCCCTGCTTTCAGGAAAAAGCCGAACGGTACCCAAACCAGCGAAACCCACCATGCCAACCGCTTCATTTATTGTCCAAATTGAGGGGCATGGGAGAAGGCGCCTTGAGACCCGCCTTTACACGGTGGAGAGGAACAACGTCCTTTTTCACGTGAGCGGGCAGTGGCTTTCGAAGCTTTTCGAGACCAATATGACGGTCGTACCCAGGACGATGGGTATGTCC
>JAYOII010000425.1:0-2761 GCA_038118685.1 Opitutia bacterium | reverse complement strand
AGCAGGTGACTGTTAATCACTTGGTCGCTGGTTCGAATCCAGCCCGAGCAGCCATTGCCTCCCGGCTCTACCGAAGGTCCAGCTCAGGCCATCTGGACAATTTGCGATGGAGCGTTCTGCGGCTTATCCCCATCAGTTCGGCAGCCTTCGTGCGATTCCCGTTGGCTCTGACCAAGGCATTTCTGAGAAGCCTTTTTTCATTTTCCTCAACGGAAAGGGTGTGAGCGGTCGCTTGCTCGGGTGTGTCTTGGCCGCTTTCTTGCATCGTGAAACGCGGATCAAGATCGTAAGGCGTTATTTCGTCACCTCTTTTCAGGACCACGAGGTTCTCGCAAAAATTCCGCAATTCGCGAATATTTCCGGGCCATGAATACTCTTTGAGTATGTCGAATGCTTCTTTCGAGAGCTTGGGGCGGTCGAATTGATTCTCCTCGGCATAGATGCCCAAAAAATGATCGATCAAGAGAAGTATGTCCTCTCCGCGCTCTCTCAAGGGGGGAAGTTTCACGGTCACGACGTTGAGTCGATAAAACAAATCTTCCCTGAATTCGTCTTTTCGGATCATGGAGACCAAGTCACGATTGGTGGCGCATACCAAGCGGGTGTCGATGTCAATGGTATTGGAACTGCCCAAACGTTCGATGCTCTTTGTTTCGAGGAAGCGAAGAAGCTTAACCTGAGTCGATGCATCGATTTCTCCGATCTCATCCAGAAACAAGGTTCCTCCGTGAGCTGATTCGAATCGTCCGATTCTCTTTTCATTGGCCCCGGTGAAGGCACCTTTTTCATGACCGAAAAGTTCGCTTTCAAGAAGATTGGCGGGCAGGGCGGCGCAATGTACGGGAACGAAAGGTCCCCTGGAACGATCACTGTTCTGATGAATGGATTGGGCGACCAATTCCTTGCCCGTACCGGTTTCACCGGTGAGCAAAACAGTGGCTTTGGACGGAGCGACCAATTGTATCCGTTCCAATACTTTTTCAAGAGCGGGTGATTTTCCAAGAATTCCTTGAAAGGTAAACTTCTTGTCTAATCTTTGATGAAGCTGAGAATTTTCGTTCTTAAGGGTTTTGCCCTCAAGACCTCTTTTGATCAGAAGTTCGAGCTTTTCTAAGTTGACTGGTTTGGAGAGAAAATCAAAAGCACCCCTTTTCATTGCCTCCACGGCAACGTCCACCTCGCCATAGGCGGTCATCATTATGCAAATGGGAGACGTTGGGTGTTGAATGGAAAAATCGATTACGCTCATCCCGGATTGGCCGGACATTCGAAGATCGGTCAAGACGACTTCGAATTTCTCAGCCTCAATGGCGTTGAATGCTTCTTCGGGGCTGGAAGCCAAAAAAACCTCGAATTTATCCTCCAAGGCCAATTCCAAGCCTTCACGGGTATGCTGCTCATCGTCGACGATAAGTAAATTGGGTTTCATTTGGTCTGGTTTTCTCCTTGAAGTTCGTTTGATTCGAGCAATCTGTGCCGTGGTGATTTGCGGGGAAAGCGAAGGGTTACGATTGTTCCCGCATCCTGTTTGCTGTCAATCCCCACGTCTCCACCATGGTCACGGACAATCCTGTGCACGATCATCATGCCGATTCCATGACCTTCCTTTTTGGTGGTAAAATACGGTTCGAATACATGAGGAAGATCTTCTTTACGAATGCCTGCCCCTTGATCAATAACTTGAGCGAACACGTGATCGGAATCTATACCTGTAATGATTCGAATTTCCGAATTTTCAGGTACCGCATCAATCGCATTTCCGATTATGTTGAAAAAAGCCTGCTTAAGTTGTTCTGCATCCCCGTTTACAAAGGGTTCTCTGACCCCAGCTTCCATTCTAATATTAATATTTTTTGCGTTTACTTCTCGCTCTTTTAAACGCACAGTTTCCTCAATTACATCAAGAATCTTAATTTTTTTGAAATCTGGTGTCGTGGGCCTGATAGCCTTCAAAAAATGTGAAATGATACCGTCCAATCTCTCCACTTCCTTCAGGCATGTAGACAAGGATTTTTTTGATTTATCGGTGATTTCGGAACAATCTTTCAAGCTTCGCTGCAATACTTGAAGGTGAATATGAATCGAGTTGAGCGGGTTGCCCAATTCATGAGCGACTCCGGCGGCCAAATCCATGATACTGGAAACGCGTTCGCTTTCCAGTCTGGCTTCCAGGTTGACTTTTTCCTCGGTCACGTCGGTCATGACAATCGTGAGTCCGACCTTGCCTTCCTTCGCCTTGACGGAACTGTCCTCGATGGGAACGGCGTAAATTCGGACATGCCGATGTTCGGGATAAGAGATTTTCATTTCCCTCACCACGACTTCATCCAAGGATTGTTTTGAGTTACGATCCAAGCCGAGGGCCCGAGCAATCTCCGGAGCCGCCCGCAGAAGAGAGACTTTTCCGGTCTGCTCTTCTTTCAGGCCGATCAACTGCCTTCCCTGGCGATTCGTGTAGCTAAGGATTCCCTCTTCATCCAAAACCAGAATTCCGTCTCTGATTACGTCGAAAACGGTCTCGAGCAGTTTTCTTTCGCGGGCGAGCCGCTGAACCAAAATGCCCAAGTTTACTTGATCCAGGTCGTCAAGTCTTCCCAGCACTTTGTCCAGTGGGCTCTTGCTTGCTTTTATGGCCATACTCGGTCCAAGATTTTCCGTGCTGTATTTTTCTTCGTGTCCCTTCCCAAGGCAATCGTTTCACCTGCCCTTGAAAGCAACGTAACGTCGTTGAAATCAGACGCAAAGCCAATTCCTTCGCGAG
>JAYOII010000424.1:1931-2761 GCA_038118685.1 Opitutia bacterium | reverse complement strand
CGGCTTGCGACGTGGATGCGCGTCGACTCGACGTTTCCGTCCGCAAGCACACCGACGCGGTCAAGTTCAGTGATTACCGGGAAATGATCAGCCAGTTGGGAGACAAGATCGACGTTCTCAACGTCAGTACTGCCGATCATACCCATGCTCCGGCTGCTATGCTGGCCATGAGAAAAGGCATTCACGTCTACGTTCAAAAGCCTTTGACCCATACGGTCTGGGAAGCCAGGCATTTGGCCAAGTATGCCCGCGAGCACAAGATATGCACTCAAATGGGCAACCAAGGCACCGCTTCCGACGGTCTCAGGGAAGGAGCGGAATACGTTCGTGCGGGAGGTCTGGGCAAAGTGAAGGAAATTCATGCTTGGACGAACCGCCCCGTTTGGCCTCAGGCCCCGGGGATTGTGGCTCGCCCCAGCGAAAAGATGGACGTTCCGTCGCACATGGATTGGAATTCCTTTATCGGGCCTGCTCCCATGCGTCCCTATCATTCGGCCTACACGCCGTTCAAGTGGCGTGGTTGGTGGGATTACGGAACGGGTGCCCTCGGGGATATGGCCTGCCATACGACCAATTTGGCTTTCATGGCTTGCGAATTGACCCAACCCTCTTTGATCGAGTCCGTCAACACGGGCCCGATCAACGACGAGACTTTTCCTTCATGGGCCAGCATTAACCTGCATTTCCCGAAGTGCGACAAACACGGGGCCATCAAGTTCCATTGGTACGAGGGTAAGGTAGGGAACAACGGCAAGGACAACAAAGGGGTCAAGAATCTTCCTCCGATGGAACTCTTCCATGGTCAGAATCCCAAGAACAGCGGCTTGCTG
>JAYOII010000424.1:0-1921 GCA_038118685.1 Opitutia bacterium | reverse complement strand
GTTCACAAGGGCGGCAAGTGGCACAAGCGCAATGAAGTCGAACTGCCTGATCAAAGCATTCCCCGAAACGGTCGTGGCGACAACGGAATGAAGGAAGAACTTGTCAAGGCCATCCGTGCCGGAAAGCCCGAAATCGCCGTATCGAATTTCGATTACGCGGGCAACATGACCGAGGCCATCCTGCTCGGTAACGTCGCCATGCGGGCGGGGGGCAAGTTCAAATGGGACGCCAAGACCATGAAAACCAACCGCAAGGACGCTGACAAGTTGGTCAGCAAGGTTTATCGAGGCGGTTGGGAAGTTGATCCTGCTTAAGGTTTTCGGGACTGCCGACTTTTCGAAATCAGGCCTTGGGGTAATCCCCAAGGCCTTTTTTTTGGCCTGCTGGCCAACGGGTTGTCTTTGGCGTTGATCAATTATTGCGAATGGCTATTTCTAGGAGCTTTTCATGAAATTCCCCTATTTTTTAGTCAATGCGTTTTGCAAGGGAGCCTTTTCCGGCAACCCGGCCGGAGTTTGCATTCTCGAGGAATGGCTCTCCACGGACGAACTCCAGAATATGGCTTCGCAGCTTTACCTCCCCGAAACCGCTTTTGTTTTTCCCGGCAAGAAGAATAAGTGGTCGATTCGCTGGTTTACGCCCAAGTCGGAAGTGGAGTTATGTGGACATGCCACCATGGCTGCCGCTCATGTTTTGTTCGAGGAAGGGTTGGTGACCAAAGATTCGGAGATTACCTTCTCCAGCAACAGTGGAGAGCTTCGGGTTGGTAATGACCCAAAGCACCGTTTGCGCATGGACTTTCCTTTGCTGAAGGCAAGAAGTTCGCACATTTCACCGGCCTTGGTGGAAGGGTTGGGCGCTTACCCGGATGAAGTTTATTTGGGAACCAACTGTTTGTGCGTATTCGGTGAAGAGGAAACGGTTGCTTCATTGGAGCCGGATTTCAAGATTTTGTCGTGTCTGGATTCATGTCTTGGCGTCATTGTGACGGCCCGGACGGCCAAAATCGGTTATCATTTCGTTTCACGGTACTTTGCGCCAAGTGTCGGGATCAATGAGGATCATGCAACCGGTTCGGCCCATTGCTTGCTCGCTCCTTACTGGGGAAAGAAGCTTGGGAAGGAAAAGCTCGTTGCTTATCAGGCATCACCCAGAGGCGCGGAAATCAGATGCGAGCTCAAGGACGACCGGGTCATTCTTTCGGGTGCGGCCGAGACTTTCGTCCGGGGCAAGATGAAGTTCTGAGAAACCCTCTCCAAAAAAATGGGAAGGCTTTGGAGCGTCCCATCCGGTACTGAGATGAGTGGTTTTTTTCTTGAACAACCAGTTCATCGGATCTTCCCGGGTTCTCCGAAGAAATTCAATGAGATCATTAGCTTACCCTTGCATAAGGTTTTTTTCTGGAACAAAATGGATAGATACAAAGGGGGAGTTTTCCCCCTCGAACCCTTGTGTATTTCATGAATTTATTTTCAGTCAACCTTAGTTGTTTCGGACTTTTAACGATCTTGGTTTTCTTTGTACCTCCATTGAATGCAAGCGAGGAGCGAGATGAACAGGCGAAGCCGGTCAGTTTTCACAAGGAAATCCGTCCACTCTTTCAGGCGAGTTGCAATGGTTGTCATCAACCCGCAAAGGCCAAGGGCGATTACGTGATGACGGATTTCGCCTCCTTGGTCAGGGGAGGGGAGAGCGGCGAACCGGCCATTGTTCCAGGCAAGCCCGATGAGAGCTTTCTAGTGGCGGAAGTCACCCCCGATGAAAAAGGTGAATATGAGATGCCGAAGGGCAAGAATGCCGAGCCTTTGCATGAAACGGACATCGAGCTCTTGCGCAGGTGGATTGCCGAAGGGGCCAAGGATGACTCTCCGGTTGGTTCGGTTTCCGGTTACACCATGGACAACCCTCCGACTTACGCCA
>JAYOII010000423.1:0-2788 GCA_038118685.1 Opitutia bacterium | reverse complement strand
GCTTTGGAAACCATGACTGCGACCTTGGGGCAATCGTGGCTTAAGGCCATTCGAGCATGCATCCCCAATTCATTCCGTGCCATCCGCTCAAAAGCACTCGATTCTTCAAGGATCTTCTCCTTTTCCGCCGGCTCCCATTCGACTCTCTGGAAAAAAACGTTTTCCTGACGATCAAGATGCTGATCGGCATGAAGCACGTTCCCTCCCCTGTCATGAATCCATCCCGCAACCCGGGCGACGATACCTGGGTTGTCCGGGCCGGACAGCAGGGCGGTAATCGAAGAATCCATGAAAGGAAATTACTTGCGATAGTCCTGCAAGGCCTTCACTGAAAACTTGCGATCTTTCAAGGATCGTATGCCATCCAAAGCCGCAAAGGCGGAGCCAAGAGTGGTGATGACAGGAACGCCGTGCAGAACGGCTTCGCTCCTGATACCGTTTTCGTCGCGCCTCGGAATGAGCCCAAGAGGAGTGTTGATCACAAGCTGGATCTTTCCGTTCTTGATCAAATCGGCGACATTGGGGCGTCCTTCGCTTATGCGTAAAACGCTTTTGGCCTCAATCCCATTTTCGACGAGAAATCGAGCCGTACCTTCCGTAGAATAAAAGGAGAAACCCAATGAGCTCAAACCTCTGGCGACCTCAAGAGCCTTTGTCTTGTCCGAATCCTTTACGCTCAAAAAGACGTTCCCTTCCAAAGGCAAGGATGGCTTGGCCGCCATTTGAGTCTTGGCATAGGCAATCCCGAAGTCCTCGTCCTGTCCCATCACCTCTCCCGTGCTACGCATTTCAGGGGTAAGAACAATAGGAGACCCGGGAAAGCGGCTGAAAGGGAACACCGATTCTTTGATTGCCCAGTGCTTGGGAATAATCTCTTCGGTAAATCCAATGTCCTTGAGCTTCGCTCCGGCCATGACGCGAGCACCCAGTTTGGCCAAAGGAACCCCGATCGCCTTGCTTACGAAAGGAACGGTGCGGGAAGCACGCGGGTTGACCTCGATCAGGAATAGTTCCCCATCCTTTATGGCAAACTGGATGTTCATCAAGCCAATCACTTTCAGAGCCTTGGCCAAAGCGTGGGATGCTTGACGAACTTCTTCAATCATCTCCTCAGGCAAATCGTGCGGAGGAAGAACCATGGCGGCATCCCCACTATGCACTCCGGCAAACTCAATATGCTGAAGCATACCCCCGACAACGGTCGTTTCGCCGTCGGAAATACAATCCACATCCAACTCAATGGCTTCTTCAAGAAATTTATCAAGAAGCACCGGTTTGCCAGGAGCAACGGCGAAGGCTTCTTTGACTACGGACTCAAGTTCATCCTCGTCGTACACGATAAACATTCCCCGACCCCCGAGAACGAAGGATGGACGAAGAAGGATCGGGTAACCGATCCGGGCTGCCGCTTCCTTGGCGTCTTCGGGCAAAAGGGCTGTTTCGTTTTGGGGTTGCTTGAGGTCCAATTCGTCCAGGATCTGCTTGAATTTCTCACGGTCTTCCGCCAAATCGATGCTTTCGGGCGACGTGCCAATGACGTTTACGCCTGCTTCCTTGAGCCCGGTTGCGAGATTGAGCGGGGTCTGCCCGCCATACTGAACGATTGCCCCGTCGCACCCTTCTTGATGGTAGATTTCCAAAACATCCTCGAGAGTGAGCGGCTCAAAGTACAAGCGGTCCGAGGTATCGTAATCAGTGGACACGGTCTCGGGGTTGGAATTGACCATTACGGTCTCGAAGCCGGCCTCGCGTAATGCGAAGGAAGCATGAACGCAGCAATAATCAAATTCGATGCCCTGCCCGATGCGGTTGGGCCCGCCACCGAGAATCATGATCTTCTTGGCATCGGATTGCTTGAGTTCGTTCTCTTCCCCGTAGGAAGAATAATAGTATGGAGTGTAGGCTTCAAATTCCGCCGCGCAGGTATCAACTAACCTGAAGACAGTACGGATCCCCAAGTCCTCGCGACGCTTGCGGACCTCGGATGGCTCACATTTCCAAAGATCAGCCAACTGGCGGTCGGAAAAGCCCGCCTCCTTGGCCTCGCGGAAGGACTCCGCATCACATTCCGAAAGGCTTGTGGTTTCGATTCCCTTGCCAATCCGATGAATCTGTCCGAGTTGGGTCGTGAACCACAAATCAATTCCGGACTGCCTGGAAACTTCTTCAGGAGTCATTCCTGACTCGAAAGCCTTGTAAAGGTACTGAGGGCGTTCTGCAGACGGTCTCTTGACACCGGCTCGAATCGCAGAGGAGTCGAGGTCTTCTCCGTAAAGTTTGCCCGCCTCAAACCCCTTCAGTCCGATCTCAAGAGACCGCATGGCTTTTTGGAAGGACTCCTTGAAGGTTCGGCCGATAGCCATCGCTTCGCCGACTGACTTCATGGCGGACGTCAGGGTGGAATCGGCTTCCGGGAATTTTTCGAAAGTAAACCTGGGAACCTTCGTGACGACGTAATCGATCGAGGGTTCGAAACTAGCCGGGGTTTCCTTCGTTACGTCGTTTTGCAGTTCGTCCAGAGAATAGCCGACCGCGAGCTTGGCGGCGAATTTTGCGATAGGAAAACCCGTTGCCTTGGATGCCAGAGCCGAACTCCTCGAAACCCGAGGGTTCATCTCGATCACAACCATCCTGCCTGTATTGGGATCCGTGGCGAACTGAATGTTGCTCCCTCCGGTTTCCACCCCGATTTCACGGATACAGGCAAAAGAGGCGTCTCTCATAAGTTGATACTCCCGGTCGGACAGCGTCATTGCGGGGGCTACCGTGATGGAGTCACCGGTGTGAA
>JAYOII010000422.1:0-2795 GCA_038118685.1 Opitutia bacterium | reverse complement strand
CCTCAAAGGACAGGAGGATCGAAATGCCTTTTTTCTCATTTTGGGGGTTGGGTTCTATCTCGTTCTGATTTCTTTGTTGGGATTCGTCACTTACAAAAGCTTGGCCAGTCCCTTGAGAAAACTGGAACAAGCTGCCGAGTCATCGATCGATCACAACAAGCCATTTTCCATGGTGGAAGTCGGCCCCTATGAAATCAGATCCCTTACCCGTCGGTTGCAAGGCCTCATCTTTGGCCTCGAGGAAACCGTGGAGACCAGAACGAAAGAGCTGAGGGAAAGAACCATCCAATTACAGGCAGAAATTCAGCAAAGAAAAGAACTTGAGACCCAGCTTGTGCATGCCCAGAAAATGGAGGCAGTCGGGCAACTTGCCTCAGGCATCGCTCACGAGATCAATTCCCCATCTCAATTTGCCAATGACAACATTCTTTTTCTCAAGGACGCCGTGGAGGGGTTTATTGCTGAAATCGACAAAACGGACAAAGCGCCGGATGAAAAAGAATTGCGTTTTCTCAAAGAGAACTCTCCTCAGGCCGTTGAGCAGGCCAAGGAGGGAATCGGTCGCATTACAACGATTGTCAAATCGATGAAAAATTTTGCCTATCGGGATGCAAATTCCGAAAAGAAACCCAACGATTTGAATCATGCGATTCGGTCGACTACCGTGGTTGCTACCAACGAATGGAAGTACCATGCGGAGATGCAACTGAATCTGGACGAATCCTTGCCCATGGTTCCCTGTAACATTGGAGAGATCAACCAAGTGGTCCTAAACCTGATCGTCAACGGCGCTCATGCCATTCGGGACCGCTTCCAGGAAAATCAAAAGGGAACCCTGAGCGTTGCCTCCAAACATTACCCGGATGCGAACTGCGTGGTGATTTCCATTACGGATAACGGAGGAGGGATACCGGAAAAGGTTCAAAGCAGAATATTCGAGCCCTTTTTTACGACCAAGGACGTCGGAGTCGGTACCGGGCAAGGGCTCGCCATTGCCCATAACGTAATCGTGAAATCACATGGAGGGCAGATATGGTTTGAGTCAAAGCAAGGCGAAGGCACCACTTTTCATATCAAGTTGTTGATGAGCGAACCCAGTTAGTAAGGTAAATTGAAGAACCCTTTGATCAGATCCATCCCTTCGGAACTTCTCTTGGCTTTGGCGTTGTTCTTATGTGGTTGCTCGGACCAAAACCAAGCCGTCACCAGGTCGTCATCCTCTTTTGTTCCTTTCCCTCCGAAAGTTGCGCCCGACTTTACCAAGGAGGAGAAAAAAATGCTCAAAAGGTCTGATTTTGTAAAAATCGAACCAGGTGAATTTCTTATGGGAAGTCCGGACGATGAACCCGGTCGTCAATCAAACGAAACCCTTCACAAGGTCAAGATCACCAAACCGTATTATTTGGGAGTCTCGGAGGTGACCATTGCTGAGTGGAATAGGCTACAGCCCAAAGCCCTGCAAAAAGACGATCCCTTTTTTCTGACGAATTCAACGAAGGGAGTGATCAACCGCCTCAAGAAAGAATTTCCCGAAGAAATGAAAGACGAATTGGAATTAAATTCGGACGAAAGAGTATTCACCGTGGAAATCCTCGAAAAGATAGTCCCTCTTCTTGAACGGAAATACGAAGCAGCCAAGAAAGCTGAGAAGGGAAAGCAAGACCCTGCTTGGAGCAGTGGAGATATCGAATTAGGCTTGAAAGAACTAAGGAATCTTATCGTGGGAAGGAAATCTTTGCCCGTCACCGACGTTTCTTATCCTCAGGCAAAATCTTTTTGTTGGAGAAGGACCGAGTATGCTTGGAGAAACTCAAAAATTCCCAGGGGAATGGTCTTTCGGCTGCCGACCGAAGCGGAATGGGAATATGCCTGCAGGGCGGGCCTGAAAGGCGTTTGCGGACTGGAGGAGGGCGAGAAGCTTTCAGGAATGAATGCCAATATAAATGGAGGAAAAAGGGAATTTATAATCGGTGAGGAATCTTATTTGATTCACCAAAAAAAGTTGATTCCAGTGGGAGTTGCCCAAACCAAATATCCTGCGAATGCTTGGGGCATCCATGACATGCATGGCAGCGTATACGAATGGTGCCATGATTATTATGCCGCCTACCCCACGGAAGAGTTGACCATCGATCCACTTGGCCCAATCCGGGGCAAAGAAAGAGTGTTGCGTGGAGGAAGCTTTATCAGAACCGCTCACGAGTCCCGTTCGGCCGCAAGGCATTCGGTGGAACCTTCCTGGCGAGGTTCGGAGATTGGCTTCAGGGTTGTGCTTGGGTTTCCGCTCTAAGCGTCGGTCTCTTTACGTCTTGGTTCATTTTCCGAGGAACTTCGACAAGGTTTCGAGCACTTGAGAGGATGGAAGCGCGTAAATGGTGACCCGGTCGACTCGGGCAATGTTCAAGCCGATGCATTCTCCCTGAAGGTTGAACAAAGGTCCGCCCATTGAATTTTTCGGGAGAGGCAGATCGTGTTGGAGAATCATTGGGAAATTGTCTTTCCTCTTGGATACGGGCCCGCTCATTTGGAGATTCCTGTTGAACAAATCAAAAGTAACTGACCGGTGACCCAAGGTCACGTTGTAAGTTTTCAAGTCGGATTTACGTTTCACCTCAATTCTCACGACGTCGCCCGGATCATTGCTGCCGACGAATTTTACGACTTGGTCCCTTTCCTTCACCCGTCTTCCGTCGACTTTGGTAATCACGTCTCCTTTTTGGATGCCGACCTTGTATGCGGCCGCTTGGGGCACGACCTCGGTAATGCGCACGCCTCCAACGGCATCTCCCTCCGCT
>JAYOII010000421.1:0-2797 GCA_038118685.1 Opitutia bacterium | reverse complement strand
TTACGCGTACCGAGATGGTATAGGAAGTGGAGTTGGTTTCGTAATCGAGGGAGTGGAGAGTCCGCAGGGTCCCGTTGGCATCGAGGCTGAAGAGGTTGCTTCCACTCTGAAGCGAAAACGCGAGGCTGGCATTGGCGTCCGGATCGCTGGCGTTAAAATCTCCAATGAAGGTGCCGGCGGGTTGGTTTTCGTAAAAGGCGAGGGTGGTTGACGAGTTTAGGTCGGTCGGTGCTGAATTTTGCGGTTTTTCCATCGAGTAAAGCGAGGAGATTTCTTCAGCGGAGAGAACGCGGTTCCATACGCGGACTTCGTCAATTGCTCCCTTGAAAAAATAAACCGGACCGTTATCACCGCTGCCAGTTCCGATTCTCAACGGACCGGACTGGGCGGAAAGATAGGGCTTGTTCGAGGAGACGACCAAAACTCCGTTCTGGTACCCTTTTCCGGTGCTTCCGTCGTGAGTGAAGGCAAGGGCCGTCCAATTTAAGTTTACAGGCTGAGAATCGATTATTTGCCATCCACCGTTTCCGGTCCAATAAGACCAAATGTTGTCAGGCGTTTTGTATAGGTTGAATCCACGGCCATTACTCCTGAAGGTAATCGGGCTGCCATGGTTGTTGGTGGTGGAAGTGGGTTTGGCCCAAACCGAATAGCTGATCGCGGATGAAGATAGAGCTTGGTTGAACGGGGCTTGGAGGTAATCATTTGAGCCCGAACCTTCGAAAAGGAGGGCTTTTCCCGCTACGCCATGTCGGTCGGCGGTCGGGGTTGCCCCGTGGACGGTGGCATGGTTTGCGGTTGCCGACTGATCCGTGCCGTCTCCATCGAGAGGATACCAGGCAACGAGACCATTGTTCAGGGGCGAGCCCGTAGTGCCGGAAAGATAGGTGATGATGACCTTGCCGTGTCCTTGGTTGGCTCCGGGAGAGTTGCTTTGGTCGGTTCCGGAGTTGAAGGAACCGCCTCCGCCTCCGACCGCATGACGGGAGTTGCCTCCTCCGCCCGAATAGCCTCCGCCACCTCCTGCTCCCCACATTCCACCGCCTCCGCCGCCTCCGAAACCACCCGGCGAATTCGAATTGTAGCCGGGTCCTCCCATTCCCCCGTTCAGGAAAGAAAAAGATTCGGAACCATTGCCGGAAAAGCCGGATCCGCCGTACCCATTCCATGAGGAGGTCACGGTTCCTCCTGCTCCTCCGTTTGTTCCTCCTGCGCCTGCTTGATCACCACTGTAAACAACACCGGCCATTCCATCGGCAGTTACGACGGCGTGTCTGTTGGAGCTTTGTCCACTCGCTCCACCGCCCGAACCGCTTCCACCACCCCCACCGGCAATGACGAGTTTGACGTTTCCATTTGAAAGAACCACGAAGGAACCACCCCCGCCGGAGGCTCCGTGTTCGGGAGAGCCTTCCTGCCCCACAAGGATTTTGAGCGTGTCGGCGCCATTGAGAGTAAAGTTACCGGTCATTTTGGCTCCCCAACCTTCGTTATAGTGAGACGAGCCCCATGACCCGCGTCCACCCCGCGCGCCCCATGCTTCGATCTTATATTGACCCGACGCCGGAACCGTCCATTCTTGAATACCTTGGGTGTTGATGGTTACCGAGTTAGCAAGGTTGGTGCCCGAATAACCAGCATTGACTTGAGCTTGCGTGGGTCCCAGTCGTCCAGTTGCTCCTGCGTTTGAAAAAACAAAGGTCGTACCTTGTGGAAGAGTGTTGTCGTTAGGGTCGTCGGTTACGTTGATATCGAAGACTTTTTCAACGGTGGCGTTGTGATTGTCGGATACGCGTACTCGAATGGAGAGCGAAGCATTGGCCTCGAAATCAAGTATGGCGGCTGTTTTGAGCGAACCGTTGGTATCAAGTGTAAAGAGCGTGTTGCCGCTCGAGCCGTTTCCATCGACCAAGGTATAAGTCAGCGTATCTCCGTTATCGGCATCGGTTGCGTTGAATTGGCCGACTACGCTACCCGTAGGCTGATTTTCCTCGATGGAAAGGGATGAGACCGATTGGAGGTTTCCAGGCGCTTGGTTGACAGGGGGCGGAGAGTCACCGGAAAGTTGGGTTATGATGACCCGACCATGCCCTGAATTGTATCCCAACGTGGTGGAATCTTCCTTAGAACTTCCTGAATTGTAAGAGTAGCCCCCTTTGCTTTGTCCACTCGATTGAGACCAACTTAGCGCGGAGGCATTACCACCGCGATATCCTCCGCCTCCCCCACCGGAAGGGAAGCTGCTGCTTCCACCGCCACCGCCGCCAAATCCACCGTCGTGGTTACTTTTTCCCGTCGCTCCGGTTCCGCCGCTGGTAAAGCTGGAAGCGATACCCGCTTGGCTGCCGGGAACGGAACTACTGTTAAAGCCGGCTCCGCCCGAGGCATTGTGAGTGGCTCCGGCTGAGGTCAAGGAGGACAACTCCACTCTTCCATTGCCTCCGATTCTTGAACTGGCACCAGGTTCAAAGGTCGCATGGTACGATCCTCCTCCTCCGGCTCCGGCTACAAGAATAGGAGTGTTTGATCCAGAGATCACGAAAGAAGCTCCCCCGCCTCCGCCACCAACGTTATCTCCACCGCCAAGACCCATTTGACCAATGAGAATCTTGATAGAAGTATTTGCGGATAGACTGAAAAGTCCTTTGATTTTTGCACCCTGTCCACCTTCGACGGCGGGGCTGTCAGTTCCACCTCGACCACCTTGAGCACCCCAAGCTTCGATCGAATAATTGCCATCGGCGGGCACGACCCACTCCTGAATGCCCCTTGTATTGATAGTAACTTTGCTTTGGAG
>JAYOII010000420.1:0-2805 GCA_038118685.1 Opitutia bacterium | reverse complement strand
CAAAAAACTTGGCTGGATGTGGATCAAATCGGATTTGCCCAACATGTGCTTCATGGAAGGTGACGTCGTCAACGGTTGGAGCTACTTCCCCAAGTCATCGGTTACCGAAGCCGGTCTCCTTTACGATTACGCAAACGAGTCCTGGATCAAGCTGAAGTAAGGCGAGAAAGAAAAGGATCTAATTAGTCTGAAAAGGATGACTCAGGACAATCAAATGAACCAGATCCCGAAGACCTTTGCCGGAACCCGCCATCCCCTTTACCATTTGGTCGATGGCCGGGCGGTCGCCACTGTTGAGTTGGCGGCCGATGGCATAGGTCAGAAGTTTCTTGGTCAGGCATCGAACAAAGGTTTCTTCCTTTGCAACAAGCAGGTTCCTGAACTCGTCGACGGATGAAAAAGTTTGGCCACCGGGCAGTTTTCCGGATGAATCGACTTCCAGTTTCCTATCGTACTTTTCCCTCCATGCGCCGATGGCATCGAAGTTCTCGAGCGCGAAACCCGCAGGGTCGATCTTGTTATGACACTGGGAGCAGGTCGCATCCGCCCGATGCTTGACCAATTGCTCCCTCAAGGAGGTGGAGCCCGTCACGTCGGGTTCGATCTCGGGCACGTCGTCGAGCGGAGGCGGAGGCGTATAATCAAGGAGCTTGTTCATGACGTAGATTCCGCGCACCACGGGCGAGGTATCCACGCCATTGGCGGAGGCCGTCAAAAAACTCCCGTGACCAAGCAGACCACCGCGTTGGATTCCTGAAAGACTGACTTTTCTAAACTCATTTCCTTTCAATCCCGACATACCGTAGTGTTCAGCCAATTCCCGATTCAAAAAACTGTAATTCGCCGCGAGCAATTCGCGGGGTGGCAAATTATTCCTGAGGACGTGTTCGAACAGCAACTCGGTTTCCCGGCGCATGGCAGACTCCAGGTTGTCCCGGTAAAAACTGACGAATTCCTTGGAAGGAGGCATCTTTCCAATGTTATCCAATTCCAACCACACCCGCAGAAAGTTGCTTGTCAGCCGCTTGCTTTTCGGGTCGGCAAGCATGCGGTCCACTTGAGCGGAAAGAGTTTCAGGGCCCTTCAATTTCCCCTGCTCCGCCAAATCGAATAGTTCGGAATCCGGCATCGAGGACCACAGAAAATAGGAAAGCCTCGAGGCGAGAGCATAATCGGCGAGATCACCCTCCCCTTCCTTGAGATAGAGAAAGCCAGGAGCTGAAAGGATCGTTTGAAACCCAAGTTGCAGGGACTGCAAAGGGGATAACCCTTCTTCAAGCTTCGCCCGCACCATCTCAAGGATGGGTTCCAACTCTCCATCCACCGGAGGACGCCGGAAGGCAAGTTTGGCAAACTTGATCAATTGGTTCTCGATCTCCCTCGGGCCTAGGTTTTCAGGCTTCAGTTCTCCGTACAAGGTACCATGTCCTCTCGGCGGCCATTCTTCAATATGAGGACCCTCCACTTGAATTTCCCAAACCCTGAGCCTGGGTCCCTTGTAAGCTTGAAGAGTCCCGTGCCATCTATCCAAACCACCATCGCCTGTAGCCTTCATCTCGGCAAAAGGTTTGAATTCGGGAAATTCATCCGCCTTGTTCAAGAGCAGTCGAACCAAACGCTTGGCGGCCGCCGTACCGTTTCGGAAGCGGACTTCCACCTCGTATCCTTTCTCCAAATATCCCGTCCATTCGAACCATTCCGGTTCGGCACCCGAGAGTTCGAATGAAGTCAGGGGAACCGATTTCGTGACGTTTCCGACTCCAACCGAAGTACTTCCCTTGCGGTCCACCGATGCAAACCCCATGACCAAAGGATCCCCGTTGCGAAAATCATCAAGTATTTTTCCATAGGAATGAGTACGGCTTACGGCCGACGCCTTTACCCGAATGGTGTAGTTTCCACTTTCCGGAACACCTTCCGTTCTTCGCAAGGGCAGGAAGCCCAGGTGTCCACCACGAAAATAACGTCCGTACAAATCCGTGTAAGGGGTTTCCGGAACAAACCGGTAGCGATCAACCTGAAAAAGCTTGGGCAAGCCCTTGGACTCTTTGCCCTTGAAATAGAATGGCGACTTCTGGGTGTAAAGTTTGCTCTCTGGCTTATCGCCGAAGCTTGTAGCGCGAACGATCGCCTCCTCTGCCGCGGGGAAATACTTTTCCAACAACAATCCGGAGGTCACCAACTCAGCTCCGTCATTATCGAATCCGTCCACGACCACGTCGGCAGGAAAATCAGCCGCAGGGTTCCAGGACTCCGTATTCAATCCCAACAAGTCACTGATCGTATTGGTGTACTCAAACTTGTTGAGGCGACGAAAGACGGTGTGACTGCCTTTGCCGGCAAACTTTTCCCGCGAATCGGCAATGCCTTGGGTGATCAGTTCGACCACCGCCAGCTTCTCCCTCACGCTTGGTTGGCTTTCATCCTCGGGAGGCATTTCGCCCAAATTGAGCTGATCGAGGATTTCCTGCCACAATTCCTGCTGCTTGAAATCCTCGACGGAGCCGGTCAGGAAATCGAAACGCCGATCGGCCTTTTGCTTCTTCTCACCATGGCAATCGTAGCAATATTTGTTGAGAAAATCGACGGGCATCGGCTTGGCCGAAATCTGTTGGAAATGGAATCCCAGCAGGGACGTGGCAAGGAATGCGTAACGCACCATGACTCACGAAAAGTCCAAACCGGAAAAAGTACCGGTGCTCTTGCCGAAACCGTCTCGCTCGACGCCGAACCATTGAAGAGCGGAAAGCCAAAGGTTACACAAAGGCACACGTTTATGGTGCTCTTCGGGAGAAACCACGTGAC
>JAYOII010000419.1:0-2806 GCA_038118685.1 Opitutia bacterium | reverse complement strand
GTCCACCAAGTCCGAGGAAACCCTCAATCCGTCCTGAAGGGACGCGATTCTCTTGTCAAGTGCGTCTTTTTGGGCATGGACCTCCTCAATCAGCGCACTGGTCTCGTCGCGCTTGCGGGCAACCTTGAGCTTGCCTTCGAGCTCCTCCTTTTGCTTCGAAAGCTCCCCGATTGCCCACTTTAGTGATTTCAACTTAGGGTCCATATTTTGAACTTAGAGCTGTTTCAAAAAATTGTCCACTAATCTTTGCCTCATTACTTGTAGTTGTCGATGTGGGTTAATTCTCTTCTCAAAGGTTTAGCGGTTAGGATTAATTCTCGGGCGTCGAAAAGGGGGGTGGATAGTAATTTGAGGTTATGTTTTGCGTCCAAGTAATCCGGTTTGATTTTCGTTGCCTTGCTCAAAAGATTTTTGGGTTCCTCAATTTCTTCTGATGAACGAATCAAGCATACGGCCAAGTTGTTCAAGGTTTCGGGAGAGTCCGGATTTTTCCCGCATAGTGAGCGGAAACGGTCTGCGGAGGATCGAAAATCCGACTTTTGGGCATAGATGGTTGCTTCCAAAAAATTTGCTTCAAAGTGACCGGTTTCAACTTTGGATAGTTTTTCAAGAGCCGTGTCGAAATCCTTCAACATGAAATGGTACCAAGCAAACGAGATATGGAGTTCGTCGGAGTTTGATGTGATGCAAAGTTCATCATAGACTTTGCAAAAGTCGTATTTTCTCAAGATTGTGAGAACGTTTTCAGTCGATTTACGGAGCTTTTTGGAGGTGTTCTTTTCATGAAGTCTGTAACGAGCCAAGGCCGAATCGATGAAATGAATCAACCTGCCTTCGAAATATTGATTGAAATACCAATCATAATCTACGGCTGAAGAAAGGCCCTCATCGAATTCCAGCGAGGCGGATCGGCGAGCGAACAAAATGCCGCTCCATAAATAACTTCTCTTTAATTGATAAAGGAAGGAGTTTTCGTTCGTCATGCCGACAGGGAAACCGCGTTTGCGAAAATTCTCGTCGCCCTTCGTCTCATGCCATAACTCGCAATCGGAATAAACCACGTCGACCTCCGAATTCTCTTCCAGATAGGCAAGAGGTTCGGATACTCGATTTGGGAACTGCAGGTCATCGGCTCCGGCGAAGAAAAAATAGGCCCCGTTCATGTGCTTCATTCCTCGGTTCTTTGCACTGGATATGCCTCTGTTTGACTCATCTCCAAGAAGGGTGAAGTCAATGCCCGGTCTCTCATTTTTCTCTATGAAAGATTTTGTGACTTCGACTGAATTGTCCGTTGAACCGTCGTTTACGACTATCACTTCAAGGGGACTGTAATCAATGTTGATTATGCTCTTGAGGCAGTCGGATATAGTATTCTCCGAGTCATACATGGGAATGATGCAACTAACCAAAGGATTTTTCACTTGTTGCTTGATCCTTTTTGGACGATTGACTCTTGGGAACGAATAATTTGGCATCTCCGGAAACGACGATTTCGTCATTTTTTTTGCAGGTAGTGAGGAATCCCACTACTCTTCTGTTCGAATTTACCGATTCCACCAGAATTTCCGCTGTAATCGTATCTCCCACGTAAACGGGCTTCTTGTATTTGAATGATTGGGAAATGAACAAACAACCTGGTCCAGGTAATTTCGTCCCGAACAATCCGGAAAAAAGGGAAGAAGAAATCATTCCATGGGCTATCCTCTTTTCGAATCCCATGTCGGAAGCATATTCATCATCAAAATGCAAAGGATTGAAATCACCCGAGATTTGAGCGAAGCTCGTAATATCGGACTCTCTGATGATTTTTGTATGGGTTGCCCTCATTCCAATCTTTATGGAATCGAAAGGAACCGGAGGATTGGACTGCTCTTTCAAAGTTTTAGATTTGCCATCTGATGACCTCGAAAGCCTCGGCAAATGGGTTGTTGACTTGTGTGCCGCGCACTCGGGCAAGTCCGCTTATGAAATCCTCGTTGAAATAGAATCGTTTCGCGACCTGTTGAGTTTTGTAGAAGCCTAGAATTTCAAATTTCTTTTGCAAGTCGCTCTCGTCAATCTTGGAAAAGAGTTGTGTTTTGAAGTCTACGTGGTTCCAAGGCAATTCGTAGGAAATGATACTGGCGGTGGACTTGAAGGCACGAATCATTTCATTCGCTACGACCTGATGATCCTGGTGAAAGTCATTAAGAGATGGTCCAATAACGATGTTCGGTTGAAAGCTGTTTCTGGTTTTGACCAAAATATCCAAGATTTCTTGTCTGACTTCCGAAAGTTTGCGTACCCTGTAATTGAGAACCAAGGAATTTTCATCGCTTATTTTGAGGAAGTTCAAGACTTGTTTGAATTCCTTTTTCAGGGCGTCCTGCGGAAAGCCGTCCGGAAGGGAGTCTTCGGCAGTTGAAAAGCAAATCCAAAAAATATCCAAACCAGCTGCAACGAATTTCGAAATCGTAGCGCCACACCCCAATTCGGCATCGTCGGTATGAGGAGATAAGATCAAAACCCTGTCATTCGAAGAGAACATAATAAGCTACTTGTTTTTTTGAAATTTGAGAAATTCTTTGAGGGGACGAGCCGGGTTGCCGAGATAGGTTTGGTAACGGGGAATGTTTTTTAGAACAACGGAACCTAGTCCGACCGTCGATCCTTCTCCTATTTCCGTTTGGTTTAGAATCGATGCCGAGGGTGCAATCCATGAGTCGTCCTTGATTCGAACGCTTCCTGCAATCATTGAATTTGCAATTATAATGACGTTTTTGCCGATGACGGCGCCCGCGCAGGCATGCAGGCGGTGTTTCAGGAT
>JAYOII010000418.1:0-2806 GCA_038118685.1 Opitutia bacterium | reverse complement strand
AAATTACACCCAGCAATCGAACCTCATCGGCCCATGCTCAAAGTCACTCTCTTCCCGCTCCTCCTCCTGCCCCTGTTTAGTCAAGCCGAAACATTCCTCTCTCTCCAGGTGGAGGATCTGACTTTCGAAAAGGGAAAAGGAGTCCCCGATAGCTTCGATGCCGGAGGCTACTACTCAAGCTCATTGCGCAAGTGGGTCACTCCGACCGCTCCTTACCTGCGCACCTTTGATGCCGAGGACGCCTTTCTTAACGTCGTCCGTGAAAGGAACAACCCGAATCGTCTGCCAACAACCGCCCTGCGCATATGCCTCCGCAACCCCAAGGATGCAGTAAAAGGTTCGCTCTTCATCAAGGATGGAGACAAGGGCGTGAAGGAATACCCTTTTACCCTTAATTCGAAGAAGACAATGAAACTGGCCGCCGACCGAAAAGGCGAAGTCACTTATCTCAAGAACAGAATGGAGCACTACCAAAGGCTTCAAAACCTTGGGGTTCCCGGAACCGCTTGGTTTCGCCACCAGACCAACCAGACATCCGAGAGACTGAAAGTTCTTCAACCTGCCGAAAAAAACCAGCAGGCAAACAACCGGCCAAATCGCTTCAACCGCCCGACCCGCAAGGTCGGGTTGGAAAGAACCATCGATCTTTTCTCCGGTGGCCGGGCCATAAGCGAGAACCTTCAACTCGACCGTGAACTGCGCCTTTCCTCGGACGAGCAGAACCGGACCATTTCCCTTTCCGATGTCAAAGGAATCACCATTGACGAAATGCCCTGGAAGGAATTGATCGGTGATGCCAAACCCAAGCTCGACCCGCTCGCCAACGTTCTTCCCCACGACCAACACGCCCTCTTTTTCCCTACCTTCCAATCCATGGTTGAGGTGATGGACGAGGCCACCGCCCAAGGCACTCCTCTTCTCCGCCTCGGTGAAGGCCGGGCCGAGAGTGCCCGTTCGCGTGAGAAATACCGTGACCAACTTTGCTTGCCCGACACGGAGCTAAGCCGAATCCTCGGCCCCAAACTCATTGCATCTGTTGCGATGACCGGAAGCGACCCCTTCCTCCGCACCGGAACTTCGCTGTCCGTGCTTTTCGAGGCCAAACAAACCGAGGCTCTGGTGGCCGCCCTCGCCCTGCGCCGGCTTGAATCTTCCCAAAAGAACAAAAATGCCAAAGGGGTAACCGGAACCATCGCCGGGACCAACTACGTCGGTTTGGTCGCCCCGGGCGACTTCATCAAGTCCTACTCCGCAACGATTGGCAAAAACGTTGTTGTGGTCACCAACTCACTTGAGCAATTGCGCTCCATCATACAAGTCTCGGCTGGAAAGAAAACCAGCCTGCACTCTCTCGAGGAATACCATTATTTCCGCCAGCGCTACCTGCGCCCACCCGCCCAACACGAACATGTTTTCGCCCTCATCTCGGACGCCACCATTCGACGCTGGTGCGGCCCGGAGTGGCGGATCGGGGCCTCCCGCCGAACCCGGGCTGCATCCGCGCTCGCCGAATTGCAAGCCCGCAACGAATCAGGGGCCCCCCTTAATTCCAAGGAATTCCCCGAGCTTGGCAAAGTTCAGCTCATCAAGGGTCGTGTGCACAGCCCGCACTTTGGAAACCTCGCCTTTCTGCGGTCTGTCGAGGACCTCGGGATCAAGAAGATCACTCCCGAGGAAAAACGGGCCTATGTTTTCTTCCGCGACCGCTACCAGAGCCATTGGTCCCAATACTTCGACCCCATCGCAGCCCGCCTGTCCATGAAGAACGGCAAGATTTCGGGCGACCTAACCATCCTTCCTCTCATCGGGGGATCGGACTACCGCCGGATGATCAGCACCGTGGGTGAGGTCAAGCTCAAGAACACATCGGGCGACCCGCATCCCGAGGCTCTTCTGCACTGGATCACTGCCTTGGACATGGACTCGCCCGAATTGAAACGGGCAAGCAACTTCGCCGCCCTGATGGCTCCCTCGCTCGGCACCGGTGCATTCAGTTGGATCGGCGAATCCTATTCCATCTATCTTGACCGCTCACCCTTTTTCGGAGAACTCGGCCAAGCCTTTGCAAAAGGCGGTGAAGATGGGGCCGAGGACTTCATGGAGAAAAACTGGGGACGCATTCCAGCAGCCCTTAACGTCGAGGTGCGCAACCCCTTCAAACTTACGGCCTTCCTCGCGGGTTTCCGGGCTTGGCTCGAGCAGACCGCGCCGGGCATGACCGTTTGGTCGAATCATTCCCACAAGAAGCAAGGTTACGTGAAGATCGCCCCTGGAAAAAACCTTCAAGAGGACCTGATGGAGGATGGATCCGCTCCCATCGCCTTGTACTACGTACCTTCTTCAAAAGTGCTTACAGTCAGCCTGAGCGAAGAAATGATCAAGCGGGCCATAGATCGAAGTCTCCTACGCCGTAAAGATGAAACCGCTTTACCTGCAGCCACTTGGTCAGGACAAAGTTCCGCCTTTTTCGCCAAGAATCCGCTTGTCGATTTAGTCGATGGAATCCTCCAAAGGGAAACCCTCAGACGCTTCCAGGAAAAATCATGGAGCAATCTGCACGCTCTCAACGAGTGGCGCGTTCAGCTTGGCAAAAAGAACGCCCTCGCCTACCACCTTGAGGTCTGGCAAACCGAACTCCAATGCCCGGGGGGCGGAAAGTATTCCTGGAACGAAAAGTTTAAAACTTACGAGTCCAGCGTCTTCGGACACCCCGGCAAGCCAAGCATGCCAAAGAAAGGGATCGGACTGCTCGGCCCTTTCGGGTCAGTCGATTTCGGAATCACCTTCGAAAACGACGGTCTGAGGG
>JAYOII010000417.1:0-2832 GCA_038118685.1 Opitutia bacterium | reverse complement strand
CCGGTTGCCATCAAATCAGTACTCCCCCCGTCCCTTCTGGTATCTCCCTTGTCCATCGTCAAGACTCTGGAACCAAACCAAAAGGGCGTCGAGACATTGAGCTTCGCGAACTCTGGACAAGCAACCGCTGTTTGGGAGGCAACGCTTGTCGAGACCGAAAGAAGTCGATCAAGGAACCAGGATATGAATTCATTGCTCGAAGGGCTCAACAACAGAGCTCCTGAAATCAACAACCCCGGAATGCCGGTGGATGAAATCGCCAACGCATCGAGTGAAAAAGGAAGCGAAGCAGCCTTCAGGATCTTGGGAGGAAACCCCCATTCCTCCATCGAGGTGGCGATTTTGGGAGCCAACCATACCGATGGAAACAAGGACGTTGCACTTGGCTTGGCAGAAACCAAACGCTTTGCCGGAATCACCGTGATCGACGTCAAAACCGTAACGCCAAGTTTGAAAGAGCTCCAGGCCTTCGATACCGTGCTCGTTCACAGCAATTATTCCTACCGGGACACGAACAAGCTCGGAGACAACGTCACGGCATTCGCCAAGGATGGAGGCGGAGTCGTCACCATGGTCTGCGAAAACCACACCTACAAAGGCTCAGAAAAATGGACGCTCGGGGGGCAATGGAAAAAGGAAGGCCACGCCGTCTTTGCTCCAAGCAAAACTTTGGTAGGAGCTTCCTCTTCGATGGGCGAAAAAACGATGCCCTCTCACCCTTTGCTGAGCGGGGTCCGTTCTTTCGCCGGGAAATACAGGTTATCCCATGCCCAGTCGGCAAAAGGAGCCCAAATCGTGGCCAAGTGGAAAGACGGGAAGCCTTTGGTAACCTTCAAGTCGAGCCCTTTCCCGGTAGTCGATTTGAACTTCTACCCTGTTTCCAAAAGAAAATCATCCAACGGATGGGATAACAAAACGGATGGTTGGAAACTGATGGCCAATGCTCTCGAATGGTCAGCCAATGGAAGCGTCGCGAGTTGGATCCAATCCGACAAACTAGCGGGAACCATCAAAGGAAACGCGAAATCACAGGCAATGCTATCCTTTGATGCAACTGACTTGAGCGAAGGCAACTACACGGCTGAATTCCGGGTATCATCCAACGACCCAGACAAGCCCTACCAAACCGTTGCAATCCAACTTACGGTCAGAAAAAACGCAGCTCCAGTCGCCAAGCCTTTCTTGGTCAATCTGGTCGAGGATTCCTCCAAGGCATTCAAGCTAAACGGATCCGACCCTGAGGGAGAGACCATCACTTACAGCCTGGTTTCCCAGCCCAAGAACGGCCGCCTTACGGGCAAAGCACCCGATTTGACTTATATTCCGAATCCCAATTACAACGGTACTGACGAGATTTCTTTCAAAGTGTCCGACGGAACGAGGGAAAGCAACACCGCAAAGGTTCAGTTCAGGATTTCAGCCGTCAATGACGCCCCATGGGCCAAACCGGGCAAGATCGTCTCCATGGAAGACGAACCGGTTGTGCTTGGCTTTCAGTACGGCGATCCGGATGGAGACAATCTCCAACTCGAACTCACCCAGAAGCCTCAAAACGGATTCATGATCAAGGATAATGGAAAATGGGTTTATTTCCCCAAACCACACTACCATGGCGGCGATTCCGTTAAGTTCAAGGCCTTCGATGGAAAACTGCGAAGCAACGAAGCTTCATTGGCCTTGGATATCAAGCCAAGCAATGACGCGCCAATCGCTTCCGACATAAAGGTAACGGCTCAAGAAGGCAAAAGAGTCACCTTCGAACTGATCGCCATCGACGTGGATGGGGACGCCATGACCTACGAATTGATCACGGCCCCACAACACGGAAAAATAGAGGCAAACAAGAACAAAAGTTGGGCCTTCACTCCCTTCGAGAACTATAATGGAGCGGATTCTCTGACCTTCCGGGTTTCCGACGGAAAAGTGAGAGGCAACCTCGCACGAGTGACTTTCGAAGTAACTCCCCGCAACGACGCTCCCGTCGTAGCCTCATCGACCTTCGCTCTGATGGAAGACGGAGAGATCAACGTGAAGCTGGTTGCCTCGGATCCGGAAGGAGACAAACTCACCTTCAGAATCAACGCCTCCGCTCAAAATGGATCCCTTGCCGGCAACGGACCCAACTACACCTACAGGCCCGATGCCAATTACAATGGAACGGACAGCTTCACGGTCGTTGCCAACGACGGACAGTCCGATAGTCAACCGGCAACCATCACTCTTGTGGTAAGCAGCCAGAACGATGCCCCGAAACTAACCTCGATTGGCACCCTCTCGGCATCTTACAGGGAAACAACCTTCCGGATGAAATTGGAAGCCGAGGATCCCGATGGGGACGAGTTGTCTTACGCTCTGGTTGAAAAACCGGCGAACGGAACCTGCTCGATCGAAGGCGACCAACTCGTCTACATGCCCAACCCCGGTTTCACGGGAATGGAAAACCTGAACATCGAGGTCTCCGACGGCACATTGTCCGAAACCGCGACACTCGAACTACCCATTCGCGAACATCCCGGATCCATCGGACTTTTTCTTCAGATCGATGAAAAAGCCCAAGGCGCCGACTTGATACACGATTTGTACGCAATGAATGAGAAATTAAGCAAAACGGCCGATTACTTGATCAAGCTGGACCTCGAGCAAGCGAACGAAAGTTTCGTTGGCACGGTCTCCGGGAGTCAACCCGACGCAGAATGCATCACGTTGAATCAATGGAAAGATGAAATCGAAGGCTTCGATCCGAAAACCACCTTCACCTTCTACCCTCAAACGGAGAACGGACAGATTTCCTGGCACGTCGGTTCTTTTTTGAAGCTTCCATCTAGTACAGAT
>JAYOII010000416.1:0-2841 GCA_038118685.1 Opitutia bacterium | reverse complement strand
TTTGCAAGCATTCGGTTTGCCTTCCTTCTTTACAGATTGGAACTGTTCGGCTAAACAGAAAACGCCATATGCCGACCAAACAAAGGACCATCCGCAAAGAGCGTTCGATCAAGGGCAAGTCATTGCATACCGGAGAGGAAGTGACTCTGACCATAAAGCCTGCGAAAGCTAACGAGGGGTATCTTTTTCGCCGGATCGACCTTTATGGAAAACCCGAAATCAAGCCTTTGGCCTCAAGCGTATCGGAGTTGATCCGGAGCACGACCATAACGAATGGAAACGCCAAGATTCATACGATCGAGCATGTTCTCAGCGCCCTTCGTGGATGCGGGATAGACAACGCCGTCATTGACTTGGATGCGAGCGAGCCACCCATTTTGGATGGATCGGCCCGGCCCTTTGCCAATTTGGCATTGGAAGCCGAGCCCGTCGACCAAGAGGAAGAAAGGGAGTATTTCACCTTGCGTGAACCGGTGTCCGTGACCTCCGGCAATCGATCGATGATTGCTTTGCCTTACGACGGTTTTCGGATCACATGTACTTCCGCCGACGACCGGGGAAGTCACGTTCAGCATCTTTCCATCGAAATTGACCCGGAAACCTACTTGGCTCAAATTGCACCGGCCCGTACTTTTACCGTTTACGAAGATATCGAAGAGTTGCTCAAGTTGGGAAAGATCAGAGGTGGGAGTCTGGATAGCGCTATCGTCATCAAAGGAGACAAGATTCTGTCCAAGGAACCTCTTCGTTTTGATGATGAATTCGTTCGCCACAAGATACTCGACATCGTTGGAGACTTGTCCTTGCTCGGAAAATTCATGAAGGCCCATATCATCGCCGTGAGACCGGGCCATGCCCTGAACGCCGAACTTGCGAGCAAGCTTTTCGAGAAAATGGAAGAGGCTGGGGCGAAACCCGACCAAGCAAAAAGCGAAGACCCGAAATCATTCGTTTTGCCGGATGAAACGGAGTTAGACGTGCGAAGGATTTTGGACGTGCTCCCTCACCGTTTTCCTTTCGTAATGATAGACCGGGTTACCTCCATTGAGGAAAACGAAGTGTTGGTGGGAATCAAAAACGTTACCATTAACGAACCGTTTTTTACCGGGCATTTTCCTGGTCATCCGGTCATGCCGGGTGTTCTGCAACTTGAAGCGATGGCCCAAGCGGCGGGTATTCTGCTTCTCCGGAGGGGCTCGGCGGAAGGGAAAGTCGCATTTTTCATGAGCGCGGACAAAGTCAAATTCAGAAAGCCGGTGGTGCCGGGTGATCAACTCAAGATCACTGCCAAGCTTGAAAAAGTACGGGGGAACAAATTGGCGACCGCCAGCGTTGAGTGCAGCGTAAACGGCAAGCCGGTTTCTTCGGCCAACTTGATGTTTGCCATTGCGGATGCAGGGGAGAATTCCTGACATGGGCGCACGCATTCATCCTCAAGCGATCGTCGATCCGGACGCGGAGCTGGGAGAAGACGTTGTGATCGAAGCCTTTTGCATGATCGGGCCCAAGGCCAAGATAGGCGATGGTTGCCGGATTCTCCACCATGCCTCCGTCGAGGGGAGGGTGGTCTTGGGCAAAAACAACACGGTTTACCCCTATGCCATGATCGGCGGGCTTACTCATGACCTGAAATACGAGGGCGGAGACCCGGGCCTTTTGATTGGAGACGATAATGTTTTTCGGGAATACGTGACCGCTCACGTTGCGACGAATGCGAACGACGAGACCGTGATTGGCTCGGGAAACGTATTTCTTGCTTATAGTCACGTCGCTCATGATTGTGTCGTCGGAGATCATTTGGTGATGAGCAGTCATTCCGCATTGGGCGGACATGTCCGGGTTGATGATTGTGTCAACATAGGGTGGGGTGCGGGCGTTCATCAGTTTTGCCGCCTCGGAAGACATTGCATGGTTTCCGCTTGTTCGAAACTTGTTCAGGACGTCGCTCCTTTCATGCTGGCGGACGGAGCCCCTGCCGAAGTTCGCTCCATCAACAAGGTCGGCATGGAGCGAGCCGGTTTTTCAAGCGAAGACGTCGAAACCGCAAGGGGAGTGTTCAAGGTTCTTTACAAGAGCGACTTGAACCGTAGTCAGGCCATAGATTACCTTCGGAACGAGTTCTCCAAGGGGAACAAGGCGGTTTCCGAGGAAATCATCGAGTTCGCCCAATCGAGCGAACGGGGTTTGGCCTGACGGGCGCTTTTCTCAATCCACGTCTTTTCCAGCGATTTCCGCAAGGTAGTCCCAAGAGAAGATGCCGGTCGAATGACCGTCGCTGAATTGAATGCGTATGGCATAGTTCCCCACGTAAGTGAATCCATTGATTTCAACTCCCGTGTAATCTCCATCGGGGTTGCCTCCCGAAATCACCCCGAAAAGATCGGCTTCGCCGGTTTGTTCGGCACTAGGGGAATGTCGGCGCAAGAAAGAAGGCTCAAAATAATGCTCGCTTCCATCGGGCCACATGAGGGCGAGGGTTTTCCCCACCAACTCGATCCTAGTCGGCGACGATTGCATTCTCTACGCTCGACTATACGAATGAATCCAAACTGTTCCCCGCGGAGGGAGGATTGGATGAGTCCGAACCACTTTGATAATAAGGATCCAGAACCTCGTTCGAATTGGACCGGCTGAAATCTTCCGCCGTTTCCGCCGCACGGTCGAAGTCTTCGGTTTCCCGGCGGATCATCTCGTCCTGCAAATCCTTCTCCTGCAGTTCGCGGTCCACGCTTCTTTCTTCCCAATAACGGTCGTTGTGAAATTGGCTTGGTTCAGGCTCGGGGGGCAATTGCGTTGGTTCCACCACTTCCCAGTCGGGGTCGCGGGTAGAGTCAATCCCGG
>JAYOII010000415.1:1387-2842 GCA_038118685.1 Opitutia bacterium | reverse complement strand
AGAGAGGATCCGTATCAAAAGGCCACCAGGCAAGCAAATCCTCCGCCCGGGTAACGGCCCGATGCATTTTGCGGATAGTGACCTGAGCCGCCTCATTGGGCTGGGCGTAGCGGGGATCATCCGTAAGCAATCCTTGAGCGATGGAAAGAACCGCATCCTGGTTGAAATTGTCCAACGTCAACTGAAAGCTGTACACGCCCGGGCGAACCAAGGAAAGCGAATTGGGTACAATCGAGCCATTGGTGAGGGCAAGATCGGATTCGTTGAAATCATAGACCGCAATTTCTTGCCCGGCCCGTAGAAAACTGACCTCGCCGCCAACCGGATCACCATCCACCACCCGGTCGAAGGAAAAGGTAGGGATCACGCTCAAATCACCCCAACCATTTCCGTATAGGTCTTTCACTTCTTGGTTGGTGAAGGCAGCGGAATAAACCCTGAAGTCATCGATCCATCCTTTGAAAGTACGACCGAGGTTATTGTCCTCTTCTGTCCAACGGCCGAATTGAAGGGTGAAAACACTCCCCGTGTTGATGCTGGTTTGCACCCAATCTCTGCGCATGGTTCCATCCACGTACACTTGAACGTTCGTTCCCGTGTAGATATGAGCCACGTGAGCCCAACGGTCCCTCACGCCCTCGCTCACGTAGACGTCGGGATCCCAGCCCCAGTGTTGCGATCGGAACTGGCGGTAATTCCCATTCCAAAAGGAACGGATTGCCCAAGTGCGATAATTACCGCCACCTCTTTGGCCAATACCGTATGGTCCGGACTGACCAGTCTGTCCGTTTTCAACATTCATCCAAAACGAAATCGTGCGAGGTTTGTTTCCATTTATGCGCATGGCGGGACTGGATGCATCGGTGGAAACCCAAGCGTTTTTGGGAAAACGCAAAGAGGATCCGAATTTCGACACAGCCGAATCAAAGGTAACGTTGGAAGTGCCGTCTCCGGCGAAGGTTCCGACGTATCCCTTGAGGTAATCGGTCACTTCGAAGGCCGCGGGGTTGGTCAAGCCTTCGTCAAAAGTCCACCAAGCCTCCAAGGCTTCCATCCGGACGATCGGGCGACCGAATCCAATGGAAAAAGAAACGGGAACGCTCAACTCGCTCTCACCGTCCACACCTGATCCTTCGAGCAAGTTGACTTGAATGATCGACGGGTCAGCGGTCGCGTTCAACTCTAGTCGATGAGATGCGGAAGTACCCGAGCTAATGGAATGAAGACTGGTGTTGGATGCCGAATATCGGGATGCATTGAATTCGACGGGCCATGGTTGCCCGTATTTCCAAAAGCTCAGGTCAATGGCGATGGGGTTTTCGTGGGTTTGGCTAGGGAAGGAGGGGACAACGGTTAGTGCAAGGTCGCCACTGCCATGGTTGTAAATGACCTGATGCTCCGAAAGAGAAAGCGCTTTCGAGAAAAAACGTACGTCGTCCAGCTTCCCGAGATAAC
>JAYOII010000415.1:0-1377 GCA_038118685.1 Opitutia bacterium | reverse complement strand
ACCAACGATCATCCGGCTGAGCCAGCATGGGCCCGCCGAATCGGTTGGTCGAGCCAATCGATTCGCCGTCGAGGAAAACTTCCATTTCTACGCCACTGGATGCGTTCGCATCATAAGCAAGGGTCAGATAATGCCATTTTCCATCGGTCACGTTCGAACCAAGAAGCGTCCTTTCCGACCGACCCAATGAGCTTAGGTAAAGCTCGACGGCCCCTCCTTTGGTTCCTAGTTCCAAGGTCGTTCCGCCGGAACCGGCCAAACTGATCATCACGTTGGACACCTCGTTCCCGGACCAGGAAAACCCTTCTTCGTCACGCTTGAACCAAAAGGACAGGCTGAAAAGATCGTTTACCCAGTTGGTGGAAAGTGGGCCAAGATCGGCATAATCACCGGCTTGTTGAAAATTCAACGAAGTCCCGAACTTGGCATCGGCAGACCAGTTGCTCATCCCTTTGGTTTCGCCGGTCTGTGGATAGATGCTGTCTTGAACGGAGGATCCGCGTCCCTCGTCCAGCCACCACCAATTCACCAGATCGTCCTTTGCCTGTACCGGGGGAACCATTCTGACGTGCAAAGAAGCGGACAAAGTGGGATCCCCCGAATAGGTCCCCGCGCCTCTGGGCAAGTCAAGGGAAACAAAGGTGGCGTTCGCATCGGGAACAAGATTGAAAGTGAAAGTAATCCCGTCGGCAGAGGAAAATCCAGTGATCGTGGCACCCGAAACACCGGCTGACAAATCACCCGCATCCAATCCGGTTACCGCCACCGCTTCCTCGTACCTTTGAAACTGCAAAGTCACGGGAATGGATGTCAAATTACTGATGGAGGGGGCTGTAAATACCCCGACCAAGCCCATGTCTCCTTCCCCTCCATTATAGATCTTGGCGATTTCAGCATCGGTCAAGGCGACTGAATAAACGCGTGCATCATCCAAAAGCCCATGAAAGCGGTCCAAGGCAGGCATTCCTCCGAGAAACCAATCTCCCAAAGTAACCTCACCCGACTCACCGGAACTGAAGAAACTTTCGGCAACCAAAGCACCGTTCAGATAGTGCCGGAGGGTTCCCGCATCCTTGTCGACAACCGACGCCAAGTGGTGCCACTGATTTTGAACCATGGGCAAGTTTGAAATTTCGGTCAAGCCCTCGGAAACGGTGGCATGATAGACTGAAGTGTAGCCCTCAATCCCCGAAATAACACCCTTGTGGGCGGACAAACCGGAACGAAGCAGAAGAGGCGCGTTGAAACCAACCGATGCAGTACCGACTCGATTTCTCTGACCATGGTTACCTTTGTTGTCTACGATCAACTCGCTGCCTTTGGCTCCGTTCTTTGAAAATACGCCATTGCGTTACAAATCCAACCAAAAGACACTTC
>JAYOII010000414.1:0-2845 GCA_038118685.1 Opitutia bacterium | reverse complement strand
CTTCATGTGTCCTCCGTCCAGTTGTTTCCTCCATCGCTCGCCTACGTAAATCTCACCATCACTCGCTTTGCGGGATCCGTTTGAAATAACGAAATGGTAAGCCAAACCATTTGTCATGCGGCGTTGCTTAAGATGAACTTGGTGCATGTTCAAGGCATCGTCAACCGGAGTGGCTGAATGGTGAATGACGATCCTTTTCCATCTACTTGAGTTCTTCACGCCAGCCAATGCCTTCAGCACGGAGGAAGAGAGAGAAGGCGAGGGCTTTGCCTGAGCCTTCCCACTCAGGGGAATCTTTAATTTTTGACCTTCCTTGATCAAGTCGGGTTGCTTGATTTGATTGAGTTTGATCAAATCCGAGCCTTTCACTCCAAAACGGGAGGCAATTCCGCCAAGGCTGTCCCCCTTTTTTATCGTGTACTCAATATGACTTATTGTTGCGGGAGGAATCTTGAGCTTTTTCCCAACAAAAAGAAGATTTGGATTGGATATGCCATTCACCGCTTGAAGGGCTGCCGTAGAAACGCCGTATTTGCCGGCTATCCCCCCCAACGTCTCGTTTTTTCGAACAATGTGAGTTGTGATTCCCGACGCAAGGGAAACACAAGCCAATGCAAGTGCTAGCAAAAACAAAATCCTCATCTACCTCCATCTTTTATTTTTCAAACGGCAAGTCATGGCAATACTGAAGTGGCTGAAGATTGATTTTTTAGCCATTCGGTTTTGCCATTGATTCGCTTTCTCGCCAAAAAGGATAGTCATGACTATCAAGATGAAAATATGGCTTGCGTCTCAAGGGTTGCTCCTTCTAACGGCCTGCATCATACAGTTGACTTTTTACGGAGAAATTCAGTACGGCCCTTTTCGCGGGATGCCCAAGAGACCTTATTGGGAAATCATAAAGGGAGTGGAACCGGTCGTGCCGGAGGCGATTCGATCATTGAAACCAGAGCTTTACGACGCCCGTCTCCCCATGAGCGACGGAGAGGCCAAAAGACGAGGACTTGCTGCCTATCGGTTGGCCGCCAGGCAGGAAGACGGACTAAGGTTTGCTTTCGCAGGAGGGATCGTGGTGAACGGAATCTATTTCGTTGTCTTCCATGTTTTGTTTTCTTACTTCACCCACGCCCTTCGCTCAGCCCAAAAAAAACGGCCAAGTTAAAATTCATATTCTTTTGGGTTGCTTAACTGCGTCATAGTTTTTCCATAGTTAGTCAGATGCTTTCAATTATGAATATAAAACCAACTTACTTGCACCTTCTTGCCATTTTCCTTCTTGGGTCAATGGATGTTCATGCCCAAAGCGAAAACTTTTTCGAAAAGGAAAAGCCTGTTCTCAGTTATTACGAGAACTTGGACGACAAGACGTACTTTCATCAAAGAAGAATCCACGGAATGAAAGGAGAGTTGAACGATTACTCGCAGAAACTTCACAACCTGCAGCAAAGATTCGACCAAATATTCTATGGTTTGTCGGCCAATCATTCCTTCAAGACCCCGTTTGACGTTTCCAATCAACCCGTCCGCCCCTCCTATGGCAACCGTTTCGAGGGAAATTTGACCTCAGGGCAGTCCTTCACCGTGCCCTCAAATTATTTTTCGCGTGCACCCCGAGACGCCGAAACGACTCCCCCCTCCAACCTCAACCAACTTGCCTTTAACGTTGATTCACCCGGGGAGTCCAAGAACGGCAACCAACGAGCAAGTTCCTTCACTCCTTCGAGCTCCGGTTCTCGCGGGCTCGGCGCCTATTTGATTCTGACCCCGGCTGTTGCCATACCTTCCAAGACACACGAGGGGGTCGATTTCAAGCGCAAGTATGATCCTGGTCTTGCGGTTTCCTTGGTCGGCGGAGTCAAGAAAGATGGTTTCCGCTTTGGCTTGGGGGCCCTTTACAAAAGAAACGACTTTGATTCCAGTTCGAGGGATAAGTCAGGTAAACCCCTTACCCAAGAGAGCGAGACTTTTGCCGCCTACCTTGATTTGGGTTATGAATTCGCTCTGGTTGGGGCGCTCGATGGCTACGTTGGCTTGGGCTTGGGCTATTATCGTTCCTATCTGGAGGATCCCCTTGAGCGAACCAAAGACGGCTTTCTTCCCACTGGGGTGATCGGATTTGCTTACAATTTTTCCGAACTCGTTGCCCTTCGTCTTGGTTACAGGTACTTTCATGAAGACGAGGTTCCTGCTCACTTGGCTGAGTTAGGCTTGGGTTTCGAGTTCTAGCTTTTGATGAGCCAAGCCGAAGAGGGGCCTGATCAGGTTCCCCATAAATTAGGGCCGGCAGCGAGGTTTTTACTTTGGCCGCTCGGTCTTCTTTACCGGTTGTGGGCCGCCTCCATACGAATTGAGTCAGTCGATTTGTCCGATGTTGGAAAGGAGAGTGCCAGCGAGCGACCCTGTGTTCTCATGTTGTGGCACAATCGTCTGTTTATTGCCGGTGAGTGGCACCGTCGATTTCGCAAGGACATGACCTGCTACGGATTGATCAGTGCCAGTAAGGACGGTGCCTTGCTGGAAACCTTTTACGGATGGGCGGGAATTCGCGCGGTTCGTGGTTCGCGCAACCGGCGAGGCACCCAGGCGGTTCGGGAATTGGTTCGCGTCATGCGTGAAGGTCATGACGTTGGTGTTACCCCGGACGGGTCGAGAGGGCCTCGCTATGAAGCGAAATCGGGCGCTCTTTTGGTCGCCCGTTTGGCCAAGGCGCCTATTCTCTTCCTGTCGTTTGAGTTCAGTTGGGCGGCCAAACTAAATTCCTGGGACAAGTTCGTCGTGCCTTTTCCCTTCTCCAAGGTAATCGCAACGCACAAGTTTCTTTGCTTTGAAGACATATTCAAAGGGA
>JAYOII010000413.1:0-2871 GCA_038118685.1 Opitutia bacterium | reverse complement strand
ACTTGGTTTTTCGTTCTTTGCAGGATGATCTCCTCCGTTTCCTCGGTGAGGTCATCCGCCTCGTACATCTTCTTCAATTGGTTAAGCTCTTCGGTGGCGTAGGCCAAGCTGTCACGGTAAGACTTGAGTGTCATGGCGGCGGCCTTTTTCTCGTAGGGCAGGTCGATTTGATTGAAGCGTTCGAAGTCCTGTCGGACATATTTTTCCATCCGGTCGAGTTCCTTCTTCTCCATCGGGGCCAAAGTTTCGGCAAGCTTGAGCTCAGAGGAAAGAATCTGCCTGTCCAAAGCGAGCACCGACAAGTCGGAAGCAAGCAAGTCAAGCCGTTGCTTGATTTTTTCGAGTTCAAACCGCAGCAGGAGATCGCCTTTTTTTACCCTCTTGCCTTGGACGGGCGGTTCGGTGACCTTGAGTTCCGCCCAATTTTTCGTGGGAATGGAAATGGAGACGGCATCGGGGTCTTCGAAATATCCCTTGAGCGAAAGTTCGATCCGGATGTGTTTCTTTTGGGCTTCTACGGTTTTGGGCTTTTCCTTTTCATTCTTCTTTTCTACTTCTTTTTCTTTCTTTTCTTCCTTGGTCGCATTGCCGTCTACGGCTTTGCAATGGGAAGGGTGTTCCGCGTGAAGGTGAGCAAACCCAGATCCCAAGATCATAAGGGCCAGTAGTAGTATCGTTCCGATTCTCATAAAGTTTAAAGAGTCCATTTTATCAGGTATTGAGCGAGGTTGAAATAACCGGATTCCCTTTCTTACGAAGAAAAATCCGAAAGCCTGGTCAGGCTTGAGTCGCTGGGCAATTGGAAGGCCCGTAGATCGAAGGTTGAGAGCGATGCCAGCAGGTGGTCGAAAATATCACCCTGAATTCCTTCGTAGTGAACCCATCTGGTGTCGTTTACGAAGACGTAAATTTCAATGGGCACGCCTTTTTCGGTTGGAGCAAGTTGGCGGACGAGCAAAGTCATTCCTTCTTTGTGAATGAACGAACTTGCCCGAAGATAGGCGAGGCAGTACGCTCGGAAGGTTCCGATGTTGGTCAGGTTTCTTTGGTTTAAAGAGAATTGTTTTTTGAGAGAACCGTTGCTCTCGCCAATCTCCTCGAGTTTTGCCTTCAGGTATTCCTGCAGCAGGTCGATTTTCTTCAGTTCGTTGAGTTTGACGGAGTCGAGGAACTTGATGCTGGAAATATCAATGAAGATACTTCTCTTGATTCGTCTCCCGCCTGATTCGCTCATCCCACGCCAATTTTTGAAGGCATCCGAGACCAGGGCGTGGGCGGGGATGGAGGTGATGGTCTTGTCGAAGTTCTGAACTTTTACGGTTGTGAGGGATACCTCGACGACGTCGCCATCCGCGCCGTATTTGGGCATCTCTATCCAATCTCCTTGACGAATCATGTTGTTGATGGAGAGTTGTATGCCAGCCACCAACCCCAAAATCGCATCCTTGAAGACGAGAAGCAAAACTGCGGTCAGGGCACCCAGACCTGAGAAAAAGTACAAGGGAGATTTGTCCAACAATATGGACAGAACGAAAATCAAGCCCGAGGCGTTGACCACGATTTTGAGCGCTTGGCAAACGCCCTTGAGCGGCAACTTGCTGGAAAGCTTGCTGTGTTGATAAAGCTTGAGACCCGTGTTGATTATTGCGTCAATGACCCATAGACCGATAAATACCAAGTACAGGTTGACCAAGGTATCGATCAAGGACAGGAGGGAAAATCCGGAAAAGTCGGCGTAGGAGTTGGCTGAATCGGGTGTGGGCGAAAAGCAAAGGGAACTCAGTGCGCTGATCACGAAGGCCGGAGCCAAGTGAGCCAATCGATGAAAAAACTTTTCCTCAAGCAGGTATTTTCCTGTTTTGGTCTTCGTTTTTTCGGTCAGGGAACGAATGAAGCGGAGGACGAATCCCTTGACCACGGAGTTGGACAACCAAGCCAAGAAAAAGATGATGAGCAGCGCGATCGTAAGAAAGGCTATCGATGCATATTCCATTTTTACGCCAAGGTGGTCGACAAGCCCTTTTAGTATTTCGTTTTTCAAATCCATTTCAATGCTGAGGTCGTAAACAAAACATGACCCCGGTGGGGTCACGTTCAAAAAGGTTGGAGGATCTTCGGCGGGGCTACTTTACTTGCTCCACCTCGAGGGGGAAACTGATTTGATTTCCGTTGCGTGCAATCATACGCAAAACGGCCTGCATTCCTTTGTTCAAAAGATATTCCGGTTCCATGCCCAACTGCTTGGCGCACTCCTCCAAACTTGAAGCCGTGGCCTCTTGGCAGAGCTCGAGTTTGCTCTCGCCCAAGGGGGAGTCAGTGACTTCTGGAGACGGGATCCTTGAGGAGGAGGTTTCTTCCGCCTCGGTTTCGATTCGATTGGATGGGGATTTCATAAGAACGGGGGTTGGGCTCGTTTGAAGGTCGATCGAGGCTTCAGAAGAAACGTCGGGTAGGACGGATGGGACGAAGGGATCGGTGTTTGATGAGAATTCCGTCTCATCGGGGATTTCCTCACTCGACTCGATTGCAACTTCGGTCGAATAGTCTCCGTTCAGTTTTCTGCCCAATTCCTCCAAGTACTCCTCTTGCTCCAAGGCTTCCATGCGTTCTTGAGCAATTTCAAGTTTTTCGTCTACCGTTGAAATACTTTGGGCCAATTCCTCCACTTGATCGTCCACCAAGTCCGAGGAAACCCTCAATCCGTCCTGAAGGGACGCGATTCTCTTTTCAAGTGCGTCTTTCTGAGCATGGACCTCCTCGATCAACGCACTCGTCTCGTCGCGTTTGCGGGCAACCTTGAGCTTGCCTTCCAGTTCATCTTTCTGCTTGGACAATTCGCCAATTGCCCATTTTAAAGACGTAACTTTAGAT
>JAYOII010000412.1:2352-2872 GCA_038118685.1 Opitutia bacterium | reverse complement strand
GTCCTGTACGGGGGGGTTGCTTTCTTCCTCCTTCACCGAGATTGCCGGTATCTCCAAAGTTTTTCACGGCGGAGCGGTTTGCTACCACAACGACGCCAAGGTTCAAATGCTCGAAGTCCCCGAAAGCATGCTCGCCCAACACGGAGCGGTCAGCGAAGAAGTCGCCCTTGCCATGGCGACCGGAGCTTGTGAGAAATTCGGGGCCGATTACGGCCTGAGCGCAACGGGATTCGCAGGTCCCGCCGGCGGAACTCAAGTTCTTCCCGTCGGCTCGATCTATCTGGGCTATTCTTCCCCCGTCGGAGTCTGGGCCAAAAAAATCCAGCTACGCGGAGACCGGGCATCCAACCGAAGACGAGCCGCGACAGCGGCCTTGGACTGGATGAGAAGAAAACTCAGAAAATACAAGCTCGAGGAAGTGTTCGCGGCGTCTGAAAACGACGAATTGAACGTTTAGTCCCCCGCTTTTCCCCCGATCCATGCCCTCCGATTCGCTGCACGTCGTTCTTGGGGACGATGA
>JAYOII010000412.1:0-2342 GCA_038118685.1 Opitutia bacterium | reverse complement strand
ACAAGCTCGAAGAAGTGTTCGCAGCGTCTGAAAACGACGAATTGAACGTTTAGTCCTTTCCTCCTATCCATGCCCCCCGATTCGCTGCATGTCGTTCTTGGGGACGATGATTATCTCGTCCGCCAGCGGGCCAAGGAACTTTACGATGGGCACAGCGAGGATTTTCCGGACGACCTGTCCCGCGAAATCATCGACGGACGGGCCGACCGGGTCGAAGACGTGGAACGAATCCTCGCCGAAGCCCGTTCGGCCTGCCAGACCCTATCGCTCTTCGGGGGAGGCAAGCTCGTATGGATCAACGAGGCGAATTTCCTCAATCAAACCAAAACGGGAGCTGCTCAAGGATCCAAAGAGGCCCTCGAGGCAGCCAAGCCCTTTCTCGAGAACTTGGGCGAATCAAAACTGATTATATCCGCCTGCCCGATCCATCGTAACCACCCGTTCATCAAGTGGTTAAAAAGCAATTCAATTTGCGAGGACGTCGCCAAACAGGAAAAGGAAGACGTTTCTTTTCGACGCCTGGTCCAAGAAACCGCCGGGGAATGCGGAGTCGATTTCGCGTCCGGAGCGGTGGAATTCCTCGCCGGAAAAATCGGAGGTCACTCAAGGCTAGGCGTCGAGGAAACACGCAAACTGTCCGCTTACTTGGGCAAAGACGGAGGACCGATTACCGAAGAATTGATCACCGAACTGGTTCCCGACTTTGGGGAGGGTGATTTTTTCGAAGCCTCGGAAGCCTTTTTTTCCAACGACCTCCAATGGGCCCTCGATGCCATCGAGCGTCATTTCTTTCACGCCAAGGACGCCCGCCCCCTGCTCGCCACCCTGCAAAACCGCAACCGCCTTCTCATCCAACTGAGAGTTCTGTCGGACGGAGGGGAATTGGACCCGAGCCAAAGGTTGAGCAAGGAAAAGCTCGAACAGTTGGGACGCAAGCACGCTCACCACTTCTCGGATTCGGGTGAAAAATCCACCCTCAATCTTTTCACCCAAAACCCTTGGTTTTTGGGGCGACTGTTGCCCATCGTCAAAAGATTCAACACGCGCTCTCTCATCGACTTGCAAGCGGCCTTGTTGGAAGCCTTCGAACAATTGCTCATTCAACCGCGCGATCAACAGGTTGCGATTTTCAAGGATCTCGCCATCCGGACCCTCTCTCCGAAATGAGCGACAAAGAAGAATCTTTTGCCTTGCCTCACGCCTTCTCCTCTAAGAAACAATCACCTATGAAAAGTGTTTTCCTCCTTCCTTTTGTCCTCGCAACGACCTTGCTAGCCGAGGATTCCGTTTCCAACGCCGAACTTTCCCGCAAGTTCGACCTCATTCTGGGGAAAGTCAGCGGACTCGAAGAACGCGTCGCCGAATTGGAAAAAGCCAACTCGGAAGTGAAAAAAGAGATGCAAGCCGTCCAAAAAACGGCGACCGAGGCCAAAACCGCCTCTCAATACTTGGCCTTGCCCGAAGACGAAGAGGAAAAAAAATCGTTTATGGCCAAATTGAGGCTGCAACTGAAAAGCGAGGAAGCCAAAGCGGCCGGGGCTTGGACCAAGGAAGAAACCTGGACCGGCATGCGCCGAAACCTGACCGGTTTCAAAGTACGCAAACTCCTCGGCAACCCGACCAAAATTAAAAACTCGCTCAACCCGCGGATCGATCAGGTTTATCACTACGAGGGAGACTTGAATGCGGACGGAACCAACGAAGTGGGTCAAGTAAGCTTTTTCCGGGACCGCGTGGTTTCCTTCTCTTCCCCGTTCTGAGCCTATTTTGAAAGGGTTTCGAGCGTTATGGAGAGCCTGAATATCTTCCGATAAAAATTTTGTCCAACGCCCAATATCCGATTGACTTTCTGTTCCGATTTGGTAGGGTTGGTTTTGATTTATTCCAAAAGAGTAAATCTTAGGTTAACCTAAACAACAAACAAACAAACAAACTAGATTATGAAAAACAAAATAATGGCTACGCTTGTTGCTTTCGGTTTGGTGGGATCCGTTTCCGCCGTCGAAATCAATGAAAACTTGTCCATCAATGGTTTTATTGATGGTTCTATCTCCAAGACTGACAATGGTACTGCCATCGCAGGTGGTGACACCGCTGATTGGGGTCTTGACGAAATCGAAGTGAACTTCCTCTTCAATGTCGGTTCCGTTTCCGGTACCGTTGCATTGGATTCCCAAAACATCGGTTCTAGTGCTGCTGATGGAGACGACATCGAAATCGAGCAAGCTCACTTCACCTACACCCTCGAAAACGGTGTTTCCTTGACCTTCGGTCGTTACGGTTCCGCTCTTGGCCTTGAGCGTGAAGACCCAGCTGGTCTTTACACCTACAGCCGCGCATAC
>JAYOII010000411.1:0-2880 GCA_038118685.1 Opitutia bacterium | reverse complement strand
ACGATCAGATCGGGTTCCGCATCGACTTCATGCTCGAGCTTGGACGGTTTTTCCCGAGAGGAACTCTTGAGGATTGCAAAGAGAGCCAAGCCGGCGATAAAAACGACTACGGTTTCAAACATCGTGTCAAAACCACGGTAGTCGGCCAAAACCGCCGTGACCATGTTCGGCACTTCGGTATCCACTCCGGTTTGAGCTATGAAATGCGAAGACACGGGGGAAACCGAGGCGGGTGAGTCGGTCGCTCCCCATTCGGGGAAATCAATGGATGCGTACAAAAGCAAAAAACCCAAGGGAAGCACCGTAATCAAGCTGAGCCTTTTCATCAATCCGAAGACTTTCTCTTGAGGTTGAAAATCGTCGCGACCATGATGACGGTACTGATTCCGGCCCCGACGGTAGCCTCCGTGAAGGCCACGTCCACGGCGCCCATTTCGGCCCAAAGCAAGCACATGAGGAAACTGTAGACCCCGAACACGACCGATGCAGTGATCAAATCCTTGATCCGCAAGGCAAGCAAGGCGGAGGCCACCAGGAGAAGCAAAATGAAGGTATTGAAAAGTTCCAGTCCCATTTTACTTCTTTTTTCCCCTTTTCTTGGATTTCTTCAAATCTTCCTCCGTCATGGGCATCTCGTCATCTTCGAACGCCGCCCGCATGAGGGCATGCGAACTCGTGGGCGTGGAAATGAAAATAAAAAGAACCACCCCCATGATCTTGACGAACAAAAGCCAACTGGACAGGGAGAAATCATCCATCGTGAAAAGAGCGAAACCAATCAACATGAGCATGGTGGACAAGGTATCCCCTTTTCCAGCAGCATGCATCCGGGTGTAAAAATCGGGGAACCGAAGCATTCCGACGGCAGTACCGAGGAAAAAAAGAAGGCCCAGGCAACCGAAGAAAACGCCCAACCATTGCAAAGGCATAACGCCCTCCCCTTCTGCGGATGCGCTTGCCAACGCGAATTGCATGAGATTCGAATTCATGCCTTGGCCTTTTTCTCCTTGGCTTCCATTTCCTTGAGGGAAATCGTGCGGTTCAAGTAACGCGACACCACGATGGCGCTGACGAAATTAAGCAAGGCGTAAGCGATGGCAAAATCAACGAACATGTCGACCCGGTCGTACACGGTTCCGATGATGACGAGCAACACCGCGGTCTTGGTGCCTATGACGTTCACCCCCAAGATCCGGTCGAATCCGGTCGGTCCTACCCATATCCGGTAGACCACCGGGATCATCAACACGAAAAGGGCCGCCCCCATGATCAATGGAAAGTATTCGGTCATCCCTTTTTCAACACCTCGGGTTCGAACACTTCGGCCACTTTGCGCTCGATCGCGCCGGTGAGCAAATCATCTTCCAAAAATTGACTCATCGTGTGCACGTGAAAAACGTCTCCCCGAATAAGCATGGTTATGGTACCCGGAGTGAGGGTGATGGAGTTGGCGAGAACGAACTTCGCGAAATCCGTCTTCAAGTAAGTCTCGAAAGTCACCACGCGGGGGGACATTTCCTCGTAACCCTTCCGGGTAGTGGCCAATTTCAAAACGTGAAGATTCGCTTTGACCACTTCCCAAATGATCCAAGGCAGGTAACGGATGAAAGCCCAAGCTTCGATCAATCGGCACCTCAAACCCTTCGACCGGTCATGGTAAAGCAAATCGTGAGACAGGAAGGCCACGATCGCGCATGAAACCAACCCCAAGCCCAAATGGAACGCGTCGAACTTGCCCGAAAGGACGATCCAATTCAGGAAAAGAAGAAAAAATACGGCAATCGGATACACGAACGAAGAAAGACGAATGAACAAAGCTCGATAACCGACAAAAAGAGATTTTGCGAATTGGGCAACCTAGAACGGAAAAAAGAAGTAAATTGCAATCTCAGAGCAAAGTAACGTCGAAGGGAAAGTCTCCTCAGAATTCTTGCCAAAGGCAGATGGAACCAATACAACCAAAAGATGATCATCCTTCTTTCTCCGGCCAAGACCTTGGACTTCGAAAGTCAATCGGCAACCGAAGTTTGCACCCAACCTGATTTTCTCAAATTTTCGAAGTTTTTGGTGAACGGATTAAACAAATTGAGCGCTGCGGAGATTGGGGAATTGATGAGCATAAGCCCCAAACTCGCGGAATTGAATCGCAAGCGCTTTCAGGAGTGGGCGGCCCGGCATGACGAAAAATCTTCCAAGCAAGCGGTTCTCGCCTTCAAGGGAGACGTCTACGAGGGTCTGAAGGCATGGGACTTCGGTGCTCAAGAATTCGAATTCGCTCAAAAGCACCTGAGAATACTCTCCGGTTTGTACGGGCTCTTGCGCCCGCTCGACCTCATACAGCCTCATCGTCTGGAAATGGGCACGGCTTATGCCAACCCGGCGGGCAAGGATCTTTATGCGTTCTGGGGAGATCGCCTCAGCGACGGACTGAACAAGGACCTCAAGGACTCGGGCTCGGATCTTTTGGTGAATTTGGCTTCTCAAGAATATTTCAAGTCAGTTCAGGAGACGAAACTACAAGCCAAAATCCTTACACCCGTTTTCAAAGACGAAAAAAACGGTCAGTTTAAAATCGTCAGTTTCTATGCCAAAAAGGCCCGGGGTTTGATGAGCTCTTTTCTCATCCGAAACAAAATCGACCATGCAGAAGGGTTGCTTGACTTTTCCGAAGCGGGTTACCGGTTTTCGACAAAGGACTCGACCGAAACGTCCCCCGTATTCCTCCGTTCCGAAAAGAACCGGGCGGCTGCCTGATCCTTCCCCCCGCTCTCAATGGCATTCGACAGGCATATCCAAGGAGCTTCTTTTGTTTTTTTTATCTTTTTGTGCCTGAATGCAGGTTATTCGAAAAACAGAACCTCTTTTGACGTTGTCGCATAC
>JAYOII010000410.1:0-2886 GCA_038118685.1 Opitutia bacterium | reverse complement strand
CTTTTTCCAATTTCGTGATCATTTCACGATCACGTGTTTGGGCCTGGTCGTCTTTGGGTGGATCGTTTTGGAAAGACTCAAGCTTTGCCAAAGCCTCCTCAAGTTGAAGCCTCAAGGACTCGACTGATTCCGAGTTCTCGCCCAACACGGCGTTTCTTTGCTGTGATTCGTCCAATTCAATCTTGGTCATAGCTAGTTCACGCTCCAATTCCTTTATTCGGGAATCATCATCTTCCTCAAGCTTGGTGATCTCAGCCAAGGTTTCCCGAAGGCTTTGTTCAAGTTTCGCTACTTGCCGGGCCATCGGTTCGGTGTCAACTGCCGGGGAAGTTTCATTGGCTTTTTCAAGAGCTCTTTTGGCATCGGCCAGTTGTTCTTGAAGATCTTTCACTTTTTCTGACTCGGCGCCTTGGTTGCCTTCCATCTCATCCAATCGGGCGAGAGCCTTGGTCAAATCCTTTTCCAACAACTCGATCGTCTTGGTCTTGCCCGCAAGTCCATCGGCAAGGGCTGCCTGCAACTCTTGATTTCTGTTTTTCGCCTGAGCAAGCTCTTCCTCGATTTCAACCAAGGAGGTAATTCCCGTATCCTCGGCCTTGGCCGCTCTTTTTTCAAGTTCGGCAACTTGAGCTTGGGACGCTTCAAGCTGCTCTCTTAGCTCGGCGTTGAGCTTTTGAAACCCAACTCCGGTTCCCTCGCGATCCTCACGCAACATGGCAATTTCAGACTCCAAGTCCTTTGTCTTTTGTCGCAATTGCTTTTTTTCATCATCGGCCCTTTGAATCTCCGCCATTTGACTCTCCATCGCATCCGCTAGCTCCGCCTTGAGGGAATCCACCTCCAAATGGACTTTCTCCGATTCGTCTAAACTTTCCTGCAATACCCGAATGGTGCCCAAGGCTTCCTGAAGCTGGGAAACGGCTTTTTCGGTCTCAATCGAATCTCCCATTCCCGCCCTTTTCATGCGTGCAATCTGCTCTCTCGTGGTATCCAATTCGCTCTTGAGATCAAGCATAAGTTCCTCCGATCCGTTGGCCAGATCGGCAAGCTCCTCCTCTTTCAAAAGCAAATCTTTCCTGGTGTTTTCAAGTTGGTTTTCCAAAGCCTTGATTTGGCTTGAGGATTCTTTTTGGATCTTGTCCCGGTCCTCCAGGGAAAAAACCAATTCAACTTTCGTCTGGTTAAGCTCTTCGCGCAACGACTTGACGATTTGGTCCATACTGCCGCTTTGGGAACTTTGGGTCGTCTTGGTCTTCTCAAGAACGTCGTTGAGATCCTGAAGTTGGCTCGATATGACCTTAACCACCTCCAATTCCTCCTTTAGCTTTCTTTTTTCCTGTTCGATTTGCTGAAGTTCGCGCTCCTTGCCTTGCAGATCGATCTCCCTGCGTGCCAATTGGTCGAGCGCTCTCTTTTGCCTCAAAACAGCGGCATCCAACTCGACCCGCAAACCATCGATCACTTCGGTGGCTTTGGCTTGTTCGGCCTCGAACCGCTCGGACAACTTGTTGATACGGGCTTCCGAGCTAGCCAAGTTTTCCTCCATCTCGTTGACAAAAGGAATGGCGGGCAGCTTGCCTAGCGAGGCATCCCTCAATGCAGCCTGGGCAAGTTCCGCTTCCTCTTCCAGCCTTTGGATGGTAAGCGCATCTTCGAATTCCCTCTTGGCGATTCCTTCTCGCGTTTTGAGAAAGTCTCTGCGGGTTTGTTCCAAGTCGAGTTTAGTAGCCTGCAATTCGTCTTCGAGACCGGCGACTTGCTCGACCAAGCGGTTGCGTTCCTCCCGATTTTCAGATCTAGCCTGAACGACTTCTCGCTTGGCGGCATTCAATTCGACGAGAAGCTTGTTTACGTATTCGGCCCTTGCCGTACCGTTGGAAAGATCCCCCGAAGCATCGATGGAATCACGTAACTTGGCCAATTGTTCCTCCAAAACGTCCTTCTCGGATAGTTCGAGTTGCATGCGCGTGATCTCACCAAGGGCTTTCCTGAGTTCGTCTTGGAGAGACAAGTAGCTCTCCTGAGTCTTGTCCTTCGGGGCGGACTCAGCCATTCGCAAGGCCCTCCGGGCTTGGTCAAGCTCCCGCTCCATGGCCAAAAGACGTCCGGAATCGTCACCCGAAGCGGCGGCGGCCGTGCGAGCCGAATCCAATTCCTGGCGGGTTCTGTCCAACTCGTTGGTAACCGAACTGATCATGGCATTGGACCTCTGTTGCTCAAGCAAAAGAGTTTGCCGGGAAAGGCGCAGGTCTTCACGCGCCTTTTGGAGTTCTTGTTCCAATCTGTTGATCTGCTTGGAAACTGTTTGGGCAGTAGGCGGACTGCCGTCTTCGGTTTTCCACAAGGACTGCCTCGAATTCTCCAATTCCTGCACCATCATTTGAGATTCGTTGAGATTGGCCTGCAAGGAAACAATTTCACGGTAAGCCTTGCGCAAATCTCCTTGCAAGCCAGCCGTATCAGCCGACAACTCGGACTGGACGGACTTGGATGCAGCCAGCTCGTTTTTGAGCCGCCTGATCACATCTTGGGATTCCTCGTCCAATACACCCTCGAACGGCTCGGCGCCGACTTGACCGACGGATGATCGGATAGACGGGGCAAACCGATTGGTTCGAGGCTCAGGGGGACGGACCACGATGCTTGTTCGTGGGTTCACTGGAGCCGACGGAACCGCCGACCGAACCAATTCGTTACTCTCGCTCAACAGGGTATTCAGACCGGTCAAGGCATCGCTTTGCGCATTTTGAGACAATTTGACCAAGGCATCCAATTCGTTCGTGGTTCTCTCCAAATTTTCCCGCAGTACCCCCAACGCAGGTTTGGCTTCGTCCATGCGACCGGCAAAATTCTCATCCAAATCATCGAAAATCTTGGAGGTTTCCA
>JAYOII010000409.1:0-2895 GCA_038118685.1 Opitutia bacterium | reverse complement strand
GATTTTTTCTACCGTTTGTGCGGAGATCAAGTCAACACGGTGGCTTTGCATGAAATTCTGGCCTCGAGACCGGATGAAATCATAGGCTCGGTTCATTACATCTGCAGCAGGCTTTTTGGCCCGGAGGGAGCCGGGGAACTTTCATCGCGGGTGGTCGATACCCTGAGGGCGCAAGTTCCCAAAAACTACGAGTGGCCGGGAAACTTTCGCGAATTGGAGCAGGCTGTGCGAAACATCATCGTGCGCAACGAATACGTTCCGGTGCTGCGGGGTGAGCAATCGAATCGAATCGAGACCGTTTACGAAAACACGGAAGTGAGCTTGGCTCAATGGAGCGCAACCTATGCCCGGAAGGCGTTTGAGAATGCGGGGAGTTACCGGGAAGCGGCCCGCAGGTTGAAGATTGATCAAAGAACCCTGAAGAAATTGGTCGAATCTTGATGGTGGAAGTCCTTTTCATAGTTTTGTTCCGGGTGCTTTTGTCACTTGTTTCGTACTCTTTGTTCGGTTACCTTGTTGAGCTGTGAGCAGGATTGCGTTGATTTGTTCTTTTTGGGCGGTTACTTTGGGGGTTGCTTTTTATTTGGGCTTTCTTTTCCGGGATCCCCTCCCATCCGAATACCACGAAATGCTTTTCGAGCAGATTTTGGAAGAAGCGGACGAAAGGGAAAGGCGAGAGAAGGAAAAGCGGGAAGGAGTGTTCGAGATTGCGAACTTTCCTATCCCTGATTCGGAGCAATTCGGGCAAACCGGATCCATTCACCTTGATTTTCAGCACCTTGATTTGGATGCCGTGGGGAAGGGGCCTCTTACAAACGAACGCATTAGGGAAGTTCTTGGGCCTGCTCTTGTGAGCAGTGATTTGGTTGGCCGAAATGCCGTCATTGCGGATATGCTTGCCCGCCTGACTCCGGAAAATGCCATGGCGGCCCTGAGTGTATTTGAAAACACGCCTTCTTCCTATCATACCGATAACAATTTCCGTTTGTTTCTCCATGCTTGGGCCAAGGTGGACGGGGCCTCGGCCCTAGGCTACCTGATGGACAACCCCGACGCGCATCGAGTCGAAGGCGGTCAGATTTGGGCCATGTCGGGATGGACGGCGACGGATCCTCAGGCGGCTTATGATTTCGTCAACTCAAGGGAGAAGGTTGATTATGGTCTCTATCACGGATTGGTCCGAGGTTGGGGGAGGATCGACCTTGAGGGCGCTCATCAATTTGTTTCCACCATCGAGGACAAGCGCCTGAGAGGTCGTATGACCGATGTCATCGGGGAATCCGTTTTGGAGCAACGGGGTACGCAGGGAGCTTTGGAATGGCTAGGGCAACTCGACACAAAAAATGGTTTCACTCAAGCCGCTTACAATGCAGTCGTCGGGCGTTCGATCTCCCGTAGTTCAAACTCCTTGGCCGAGTGGATGAGCCGTAATCCCGACAACAAGAACATTCAGCCATGGATGTTCCGCGAGACGGCGAAGAAAATTGCCTCCAGGGATCCGGGGCTGGCTGCGAGTTGGCTCGAATCCAATCTTGGCAACAAAAGCGTCAACGGAGAAGTCGTCGGTCAGGTTGCGTCGAGTTGGGTGGAAAAAGATCCGGAAGCCGCGGCCAATTGGGTCAGTAGCCTGAAGGGAACGCGGGTCTACGACAGGGAGTTGACCAAGAAACTTGGAGGTACATGGGCAAGAAAGGATCCGGAGGCCGCATTGGATTGGGCTCAAACGCTCGACCCGAAGCTTTGGAATGCCACCTCGGCGAGCATCATAGGAAACTTAAGTAAGGAAGAGCTTGCCCGTAATGCTCAGTGGATCAAGGAAAGTTCTACGGACGGGCGCCATGACGGGGTGCGCGCAGCCTTCGCCATGCGGATGGCTCATGAGGATCCTTACTCTGCGATCGAACAAGCGCTCTTGATGAAAGATACGTTGGGCCGAGAAAAAGTCACCGTTCACATTGCCAAAAAGCTCTACAAAAAAAATCCCGAGCGCATACGGGAATGGTTGCCCGAAAGCGGCTTGAGCGAGGCTTCTCAACAGCGGATTATCCGCAATCAATAATTCTCAATCGTCCCGATAGTCAGTTGTTTCGCTCGAGCAGGTTGTCCAGGTAAGCGAGTCCATTGGTTTCGTCCTCGAACGCCCCGTCAAGCTGGGCCTCGAAGCATTGCTCTAGAATAGGTCCGAAACTCGGTCCGGGTTCGAGTTCACGGTCCACCAAGTGGCGGCCTAGCACGATGGGTTTGGGTTCGGAGTCCTTGACCTTCAACTCTTCTGCTCGATCAAGCAACCATGGGCCTTCGGGGAAATCGTCCTGTCGTGGCGGTCGCCCTTCGATATCCGCCTTGGCCACCCGGACGAGCCGATCGATCCGTTTGACCTGGCGGGCGAGCCGCCGGATCGCCCCGTCTCCGGCCCGATCGTTGTAAAAGGTTCGTGGCGCGAGATGTCTGCGCACGAGCGGGACGACTTGCTCGGCCAAGTCGGCTTGGTTGGTCATTCGGGCGAGGAAGGCACGGGTAGGTTCCTCGCCTTTGGCTTCATGCTTCGGCGACCGGATCCTTCCATCCTCGGTTTTGCGCGTAGTGGAAGGCTTCCCGAGGTCATGGCAAAGAACGGCAAAGCCGACGACCAGATCTTCCCAATCTTCACCCGTTCGGTTTTGGGCGAACGCATCCATGCAATGCAAGGTGTGAGTCCATACGTCGCCTTCGGGGTGCCATTCGGGTTCCTGTTCGCAACCGACCAAGGCTTGGAGTTCGGGGAAATACCCAAGCCAGTTTGATGACTTGAGGAAATCGAGTCCCTTTGAGGGGATCCGTCCCTTGAGGATAAGTTTTTTCCATTCCTCGTAGATGCGTTCGGATGGAAGGCCTTCGATGGGGATTCTCCTGCAC
>JAYOII010000408.1:0-2913 GCA_038118685.1 Opitutia bacterium | reverse complement strand
CTTCCGCCCTTGATAATTCCCTTTTGCCTTCGACTTTGTCTGATTCCGTCCGTTCGTCGCAGCTTGCTTGGAAAGAGTCCGGTTGGTTCGGAACCTTTTATCAACCCTACGAAGAAGTCAGTTGGGTTTTGCATCGGGAGCACGGATGGCTCTACTCGGCCGAGGCGGATTCCAATTCCCTTTGGCTTTGGAGTCCCGATCAAAAATGGCTTTGGACAGGCCCTGGCATTTATCCCCATCTTTACAGGCACAAGGATGCTTCTTGGATTTATCTCATGGTGGAACTTCCGGGCAAGACCTATTACAATTTCTCGAGCAAATCCTTCGAGCGTGTGACTCCCTGAGCAGTCCGCTCTTTTTGCGCTTTCGATTGGATGACCTTTGCGTTCTTTCTTGGAGAACTTGTCCGGAAAGCCAAAGTTTCGAGTGCGAAGCGATGGCTCTTGCCATGGCCATGCGTCTGAATCAAATTTGGGAATGATCCATTCTCTCAAGATTTCTTTTTTCGTTTGCGCGGTTTTCCCTTTGCTTGGTGAAAAAGCAGCCTCGCCCAAGTCTTTTGTAGACGGTTTTGCCGGTCCGGGTTGGGTCTCCTTGGGCGAAAAGGACTTTGCCCAGGTGAACTGCGATCCGGAGACGTTTCAATTCAAGGACGATGGTACGATGCATTGCACGGGAAAGCCCAACGGAGGTCTTCGTTCCAAAAAAATATACAAGAATTTTGAAATGGTTCTCGAATGGAAGCACCTTCGATACGCAGGGAATGCGGGCATCTTCATTTGGTGCCCCCGCGACGTATTGGACAAGCTCCCTCGGGGCAGGCTCCCTCAAGGCATCGAAATTCAGATCCTTGATCTGGGCTATGAGGAGAATCATTTGAAGAACAAGGGCAAGCACTCGAATTGGTTTACCAGTCACGGAGACGTTTTTCCCGTGGGAGTCGGGAGAATGAAAGCCTTCACGCCCGAAATTACCTACGTCGCGAAGGACGGGACGAAGTACAAGGTTGGCAAACCGAACAGCGCTCGTTCATTTCCCACCAAGCGCCTCACGCGTCCCCATGGCCACTGGAACCATTACTACATACGGGCGATCAACGGGGAGGTACGCCTATGGGTCAACGGGGAGGAGGTGTCGGGTGGCTATGATTGCAAGCCGAGCGAGGGTCACCTGGTCATGGAGTCGGAGGGAGCGCCGATCGATTATCGTGGTATGCTCTTGCGAGAACTTCCCTAGATTTCGGCTGTTTTTTGCCTGTCGGCGATGATCTTGTTCTTGAGTTCGTGGATCTTCAGCATCCACAGGATCAAAAAGACCAAGGTACCCATTCCCACGATTGAGCCGACGAAAGGGATCAAGCTGGAAAGGGTACATATGCAAAGCCACATCCCCATTGTTTTGCCACAGTCGCCGACTTCCTCATTCCTTTCTTTTCCTTGTCGCTGAAAATAATTTTTGAAGGACTGGGGCACGTCGTACATGTAGACACGGAAGTTCCAATAAAAGTTAAAAAAGGGGATGAGCAAAAGCCAAACTTGGCCGGGCGTCATGACTCGGTCCTCTTCGGGCACTTCCTTGAGCCAACTTGAAATGAAATAACACAGAGCGGCTCCAATTCCAATTCCGACGAGCAAGCCTACGAGCACTCCGACAAGAACGAAAGATAGAAAAAATACGTCGGGTTCATTCATCTTCATTAAACCCTAGGGATGGCCGGTTTGGAGGTCAAGGGCGATGCCTCTTTTGAAATTTTGTCATAGAGGGAAAGTCAAATTAAGCTTGCCCGCAAACCTTCTCTTCATTCCTACTGTCCAAATGAACGGATTCGCATCATTCGCTCTTTTGTTAACCGCTTCCGTATGCTTGTGCTTGGCTGACTCCGACGGGCGTTGGCCGGCTTGGAGAGGCAGCGATGCTTCGGGGGCGTGTTGGAAGGGGCGTTTTCCGGTCAAGCTGAGTGATGAGAAAAACCTGCTCTGGAAAGCATCTTTGCCGGGAAAAGGTTGTTCGACCCCGGTTGTTTGGGATGATCACGTTTTGTTGACTTCTCCGGTCGAGGGAAAGGATGCCGTATTGGCCTTTGATTGGAATGGGAGGAAACTTTGGCAGAAGCAAGTCGGCGATGAGCGCAAGGGCAAGCACAGGAACGGGTCGGGAAGCAACCCTTCCGTAGTGACGGATGGAAAGAGTATTTACGCCCTTTTCAAGAGCGGAAATTTCGCTTGCTTGGATTTCGCAGGAAAGATCGTTTGGAGGAACGACCTTACTTCCCACGGCAAGGACACTCTTTATTGGGACTTCGGGACTTCCCCGATTCTTACGAGCAAACACGTGATTGTGGCCTTGATGAGAAAAAACAATTCCTGGCTCATCGCTTTTGACCCGAAAAGCGGACGGGTCGCGTGGAAGGTGGAGCGAAATTACGAGACACCCCCGGAGTGTGACCACAGTTATGCAACACCTACCCTCATCAGACACAAAGGGGAAGAAGCGATCCTTGTTTGGGGGGCCGAGAGACTATCCGCTCATTCGGCCAAGGATGGTTCCATCTTATGGGTTTCGAAAGGGTTCAACCCCAAGCAAAAAAAGAACTGGGTGGTGGTCGGATCGCAAGTGGTGGCAGGGGACGTCGCGGTCGTGCCTTATGGTCGGGGTACTCATTTGGCGGGAATCAAACTTGGTGGCAAGGGTGACGTCACGGATACCCACCGTATGTGGACGCGGACGGACAGCGGATCTTTCGTTCCCACTCCGGCGGTGGCAAATGGAAAAGTTTACGTCTTGCGTGACCGCGGCGAGGTTCACTGCATTGACCCGAAGACGGGCAAAAGTCTTTGGGAAGATGCCTTTCCACGGGCCAGTTCGAGTTATTACGGATCACCCGCGATAGCCGGAGGGAAGCTCTATGCGCCC
>JAYOII010000407.1:0-2914 GCA_038118685.1 Opitutia bacterium | reverse complement strand
TTGCCTTTGTGGATGCTCCTGAAGGCTATGAGGTCGAAGTGATCGAAAAGCCCGCTCTCTGACTTTCCCGCGGGCAAGCGGAGGAAATTATGGACCCTGTCCGCAAGATCGTTCTTATGGGCGTATCGGGGTGTGGCAAATCACTTGTCGGCCAAGCGTTGGCATTGAAATTGGGCGTGAAGTTTATCGAGGGAGACGAATTCCATACCTCCGAGAACAAAAAAAAGATGGGTGCTGGAATTCCCTTGAATGATGATGACCGCTTGGGTTGGTTGACAAAACTTGGAGATCTTGCAAGCAACGACGAGGAACCATTGATCATCAGTTGTTCGGCTCTCAAGAGAAGCTACCGCGATCTTCTTGGTTCCAAGGGCGGCGACCTTATTTTTATTCACCTGCATGCTCGAAGGGAAGTCATTGAATCTCGAATCGAGTCTCGAAAAGGGCATTTCTTCGACCCGGGGCTTTTGAGCAGTCAGTTCGATACCTTGGAACCTTTGCAGCCTGACGAGCAAGGGTTTCAAGTAAACGTTGCCCATTCCGAGCACTTAATACTTGCCGAAATCATTTCTCGTCTAGACGATTGGAAGTTATGACCAAACGAATGAATTCAACAGCGATCAAATTATTGGCGGCCCTTGCTCTGCTTTTTGTTTTGGGTTGCCAACGGCAAATTACCCTTTTCGACGGAAAGAATCTTGATAATTGGGAAAGAACCGACTTTGCCGGCAAGGGCGACGTGCGAATCGATGAAAATGGCAGCCTGGTCCTTGAAATGGGAGCTGAATTAAGCGGAGTGCGCTGGAAGGGAAAGACCGACTTGCCCAAGATTGATTACGAGGTAACCCTTCAAGCCAAACGTACGATGGGGAGCGATTTCTTTTGTGGGCTCACTTTTCCTTTCAAGGAATCGCATGCCACCTTGATTCTCGGTGGTTGGGGAGGATCTTTGATTGGTATTTCAAGCTTGGACGACTTCGACGCATCGGAGAACGAAACGGGGGATGCCTATGTCTTCGAAGACAAAAAATGGTACGACGTCAGACTGCGTGTAACGGAGGAAAAACTGCAGGTCTGGTTGGATGACAAAATGGTAATCGATACGGATGTCGAAGGACGCAAGGTAAGCATGCGCTTCGGGGAGATCGAGATGTCCGTGCCCTTTGGAATTTGTACCTATGCCACGACCGGAGTGATCCGTGACGTCAAGATCAGGAAACTGTGAACCTTCGGGCTTTCTCCTAAGCAGAAACCTTTGATCTTTCCGAAGACTCCCTGAGCCTCAGTTGGCCGCAAGCCGCATCGATGTCATGACCCTTTTCCATACGCAGAGTCACTCTAGGCGCCCCTCCTTGTTCCACTTTCTTATGAAAAGCCCGAATCTGTGAAAGTTCGGGTCTCTTCCATTCCAAACCGTTTACTTGGTTGTAAGGGATTAGGTTCACTTTCGCATTCAACCTCTTCGCGTGTTCGGCAAGGAGTTCCGCTTGCCCCACATCGTCGTTGACTCCCTCGATCAGAATATACTCGAGGGTAATCATCTTCTTCCTTTCCTCGATGAATTTTTCGCATGACTCAAGAAGTTCCTCGATGGGGTAACGATCATTGATCGGCATGATTTTTCGGCGGGTCTCGTTGTCTCCTCCGTGCAGGGAGATAGCCAAACGGATCTGGGCGGGGTATTTTGCAAGTTCCAGTATCTTGGGAACCAGGCCACTCGTCGAAAGTGTGAGATGCCTTGCTCCGATTCCCAAGCCTTTGGGCGACAGGATTTGGTCGAGGGCAGGGAGAAGAGCGGGAAGATTGGCCAAGGGTTCCCCCATCCCCATAAAAACCAAGTTGTCGATCCGCCTGCCGGCTTCGTTCCGGGCTAGCAAGACTTGACCAACTATCTCCCCGGTCGTCAGGTTTCTTTTCAATCCGTCCAAGCCACTGGCGCAAAACCTACACCCCAACGCACATCCGACTTGCGTGGATACGCAAAGGGTGAGTCGGGATGATCGCATTCCTTTGGTTCCCTTGGTTGCGGGGATGAGCACACTCTCGATCAATTGACCATCCCTCAGGCGCCAAAGGAACTTTTGCGTGGTATCTTTGGATCCTTGCGCTCGTATCATATCCATGGGAACCGTATCCCAGGTCTCGGTCATTTCCGCCCGCAGGGAGGTAGGCAGGTTGGTCATTTCTTCCCAATCGAGGATTCCTTTTTCAAAAACCCAATTACGCACTTGTTCCACTCGATAGGGGGGAACCCCATCCATTCTCCATTCATCCGAAGGACTATCCAAAAGCAGTGGCCTCAAACCATTCATTGTCACCTGAAATAGCCCAAGCCTGCCACGAAGGCAACGGGTATCTACCTGTCGAGCAAAGAGTGGCTAAGCGATTACCTGATCGATCGGATCCGCCCCCTCCACGCCGACCAAGCTTTTGTCCAAGCCGCCATGGAAAAAAGTGAGGTCATTTGGATCCAAGCCAAGCAGGTGAAGGATCGTGGCATGAAGCCGCCTGACGTGAAAACGGTCGACGACCGCCATGCTTCCCAACTCGTCGGTTTCCCCAACGCTTACGCCTCCCTTGATTCCTCCTCCGGCCATCCACATTGTGAAGCCGTAGGAATTGTGGTCTCTCCCGGTGCCTTTGGCATATTCGGCAGTCGGTTGCCGCCCGAATTCTCCTCCCCAGACCACCAACGTTTCGTCTAGCAAGCCTCTTTGCTTTAGATCCTTGAGCAGACCGGCAATCGGCTTGTCCGTGTTGCCGGCATGATAGGTGTGGTTTTTGACAAGATCACCATGGGCATCCCAATTGGCGTCGTTGTGGTTTCCTCCCGAATAGACCTGAATGAAGCGAACACCTCGTTCCACCATGCGACGGGCCAGAAGGCACTTTCGTCCGAAATCCTCGGTTCTCG
>JAYOII010000406.1:2145-2923 GCA_038118685.1 Opitutia bacterium | reverse complement strand
CAGTATTCGGATGAGTGATATCAAAGACTCTCTTGGGTTGATCTTCCGGACGAGGTAGGGAAGGATCCACTTTCCCCGTATCAATCACTGACAAAAGAAAGACTTTATCCTTCCAAATAATCGGAGTAGATGCACCTGCACCATCAATTGGAACTTTCCATCGGACATTTTTTTTCTCGCTCCAATGGGTGGGTGGTTTCGCCGAAGGCACGACTCCGCTTGCACTGGGTCCACGAAACTTATTCCATGAATCGGGGATGCTAGCTTCACTACTAAAAGCAAAAGTGAATGTATGAACCAAAAGAAAAGTAAATATGAGTTTCATGGTTAGTGGATCCCTATTTGTATGCTACCCGTGACTGCGAAAAGTTATGGATTAACTGGTTGAGAATCAGGGGCGTTTTTCTTTGGAAGCTTCGCATTGAACCCACCCTTGAGAACTTTTTGCATGCGCGGACGGGCCTTACGAATTTCCTGAAGATCAACCTTGTTCGTAGTCAAACCGTTCAAAAGGCGATAAAAGCCAGCCAATTCATCACTCCATTCTCCTGAAACCACATCTATGGGTGTCTCTTTTCTGTTATTAAGAATATTTAGATTGGCTCCCTTTGAGAGTATGAGATTTACAATCTCGAAGCGTCCCATAAATGCAGCGACATGGAGGGGTGTATTGCCATCTCTGTTCTTGGCCATCTGTCTGGCCCCTTTTTGTAGGAGAAAACGAAAAATTTCGAGGCGTCCGTGAAAGGCGGCTGTGCTCAAGGGAGTCCCCCCATCC
>JAYOII010000406.1:0-2135 GCA_038118685.1 Opitutia bacterium | reverse complement strand
GCTTAATCCTAGATAGATTCCCCGTTGCAATCGCCTCGCTTAGATCCGGACCAGTGTCTTCAATTTTGATCTGCTTGTCCGAGACATGAAAAATAAAGTCATTAGTGAACAAGCCGTCACGATTTTGTAACTGAACAAAATGCATTCCCTCGGGCGGAAGATTCGCCAGCTCAATCTCAACCCGTTCATTATCGCTTAATCTTACCGAACCCTTCGCCTTTCTTCCGTTTAAGATGACGGAGGCTCCCTCCTTAAGATGCCGACCACTCACCACCATGGTCTTATTCTGTTTGGACAGGACGGGAAACTTCTGTGCTCCGCGTTGCTTCTCAATCGGACCTTCGGCCCAAATGCCGGGCTGCGGGTTCTCGAAATCAGCGTTCTTACCATGCCTCCCGGTAAAAGTTCCGACAAATTGGTTCGCATTCGCCAGTTGAAAAAGCCGATCACGTGTAAAAGCCTTTCGCTGTCCTGCGGTCTCGATGTAACTCCCCCCATTCAAACTTGAATCGTACTGAAGGATTATCGACCGGGCATCACCTTCTTCGAAAATCAAGCCTTCCACTTGCAGCACGATTGCACCCTCAGAGGATGAAAGTTCGAGAGCATCAAGCAGATCATTTGATAAGGCATCTTCTGTATTGGCTGAATTGATGGTGACCTGTCGACCCAAGGACCCGGAAAATCCGGTCGATCCTTCCAGTACCATTTCCCAAACAGGATCAAAGCGACTCCTGCCACCCCATGAAAATCGCCACATTTCACGCTCAGGAATACCCTCCTCCGCCACCCGGCGGTAAAAAGGAAAATCAATTATGTTAAGTCTTCCCTGGGGTAAAATCAGAAAACGGTCGTAGGCTCCTCGCCAAGTGGGAGTTTCCATACCGGAACCGGGTGTATTCGTACTGACCCAAAAAGGCATCCTGTGGCAGTCCCCGCAAACATTTGGCTTATTTTTTGTCGGGTCGTTGTCTCCAAGAATGTGAAAGAGCTCAAAGCCCTCCTCGGCCTTTGCACTAAGCTTGTTGTCATAGGCACGTCGCTGGGCAGGCGGGTAAGTCACGCCTAATAAAAATCTGGAGAGTGTCTCCCTCTCAGTCGATGACATTAAGCCTGCCTTCCCCTCATTGTTTACTGATTTGTCACCATATTTCCTCATGGTTGTTGCCATACTTCCATCCACTAAATGACGGGGTGCACTGACCGGATCTTGCAAGTCAACATTGGGCTTTACCGCTTTTCTGACACTGGCACTATTGGTTCCACCGTAAGGATCACCGGGTATACCATCCCAATGAAATGGAGCCGTATCGCGCAAGCCTCTCACTGGCATGGTGGAACGGGGCATGATTTGGTTGCCTCCTGATACAATGGGTGTCTCCAAAACCCAAAGCAATTGATCCGTATGACCATCAGGATGACAACTGGCACAGGAAAAGGACTTGGTGCTTGAAAAATCGGCATTATTGAAGGCAATCCGACCCGCCTTGAATTCAGGGTGAGTAGGATCTTCAAGCGGAATTGTTCGAATCAAGCGGAGATCGGTAGGGTTGGAAACATCGACTACCGAAACTGAATTTTGGACCGCATTCAAAACCCATGCCTTTGCAGTCTTACCCAAAGTGTCCTGCTCAAGGGTAATCCCGCGCGGAACTGCCTCAACTCCGACCCTGCTCAAAACTTCTCCGGAATTGGCATCCACGGAGAAAACCTTGTCGGAACCTGCTGCCGTTACAAATAAAGTCGAATCGTCACCACTCAGGGTGATCGCAAAGGGGGTAGCTAAAGCCATACCTTCCGTTGGGTCTTCCGGTGGAAGAGGTTCCAAATTAAAATACTCAGGTTTTACAGCCTTTCCCTTCTCGAAGCGCACCCGGGTGACCTGGTTGAGAAAAGCCCGGTTACCCAGCTCCTTGAGTCCGTGCTTTTTGGTCCCTGCCCGGCCGTTGACATCATTTCTGGCATCGGTCTGGGCAACGAAAACAGTACCCTTGGAGTCCACGGTCATTCCGTAAAGCAAAGTGCCAAGGGTATCGACGGTCTCGATAAGCTTTTCGGTTTTGACATCGAAAACGAACAAATCCCGATCGGGGACGCGGGGATGTTTTACGTTATCGGTGACATGCCCAAGCGAC
>JAYOII010000405.1:0-2930 GCA_038118685.1 Opitutia bacterium | reverse complement strand
CACCATAACCAACGCCGAGCTTACCCGACTTCACATTCCTATCTGCGATGGAGGAGACGTAGACCCGGTCTGAGACGGTACAGGCGTCGATCATCTTTTTCTGGTAAGTTTCGTGTTCGGCAACCAGCTTGTTGACTTGAGTTTCCAATGCCTTCTTTTCCGGACCATCCGGCATCTTCTTGATGGTTGGCAAACCGATACCGCCACTCAATTCGTCAAGCTCTCGGGCTTTGATTAAATGTTCTTCGAAATCCTTGCTCATATCTTTTGAGAAGACCATTCGGGCAAGGGCCTTGTCTTTGGTCATGCCATTCTTGTAGAGGGTGGCAATGGTGTGCCCTCGGGCATGCCCCACGGTATTCGACTGACCGGCAAGGATAAATACTTTGAGTTTCTGCCCCGCAAAAGCGGAACCGCTCAAAACAAAGGCAAAGGACAGAAGAGCCCCAGCACGGAGACGAAACAAAGAGTGCAGTGTGGTTTTTATGACGTTCATGGTGGATTCAAGAATCAGTCGAGTGGCTCGATGGTTTCAAGGACAATATGTCCGATAACTTCATTTGCCATACAAGCCAACCCAGTCAAAGTTTAAGTTTTCCCAAGATGAATTATTTATCGCCAAGGTATGGGATTGAAACCCGAATTCGAATGAGTTACCTTTCCATAAGAGAATGAAATACATCCCGTACTTTTTGATCTTAGGCTTGATTACAGGATGCGGCACGGTTTCCGAACTGGCGGAAGATGTCTTCATGCCCAATTATCGCCGTATTCTTGACGGTAATAGAACCTTTTATTACAAGCACCCCACCAAGCCCAATAAATTTTCAGACAAGAAAAAATGGCAGGTATATTTCAAGGACGAAAGACTGATTTCCTCCACTTCCTGGAAGCCTGACGGGCAGAAGTGTCCCGAAACCAACGTAACCAACGGGAATGGACTTTTGGTTTTGTACAACGAGGACGGGACCGAACTGTCCCGTTCGTATTACAAAAATGGCAAACCCCAAAAGATCAAAAAGCCCTAGAACTCCTGGAGTTCGTTCAGGCAAGAAAACGAAACCAATCCAAAACAAGCCCGACCTGCCATGACTATGGCAGCCCTTGATCCAAAAGGTGGGGGTAAAGCTAGTTGCCCTTGTTCCAAAGAATCTGGGTGCCTTCCTTGCCGGGAACCACGATCTCAAGATCGCCGTCGGCATCCAGGTCGGCTGTCACAATATGCAACCCAATGCCGGCGCCCTTGGCGGCGACGTACTTTCCGAAGTTCTTGAATTCTTTGTCCCAAGTGTAGTACATGACAACCGGTACGTCGTTGGCTCCCGGATCACGACCGTTATGCCCGTAAACGCGCTTGCCGGTAATCAGTTCGTCCACCCCGTCGCCATCCAGGTCCGCAAAGTGAAGGGCATGGGCCTGACTGAACGAATCGTCGATCTTGATTTCGTCGTAGAGAAAGTTTCCTTTGTCATCGAGGCCCTTGGACACCCATGCAAAGACGCCGTAATCATGACCATTGCCCCAAATCAGATCGTTCTTGCCATCCCCATTGACGTCGCGGATCAGCACCGGGCAAGACAGGCTCTTGGTCCAGCTTTGATGAAACTTCCATGGACCGGCATAAGGATCACCCTTTGGTCTTTCGTACCAACCCGTTCCGATCACAATGTCGCTTCGTCCGTCATTGTTCAGATCGCCAAAACCGATCCCATGGCCACTTTGGGGCCCGATCGTATGACCTTTGAACTTTCCCTTTTCATCCTGATACCAGACGATCGTGGGCGCCTTCTTGTTCCATTGGTTGGCGATCCATTCGCGTTTGCCGTCCCCGTCGATATCAAGGAATTGGCAGAGTTCGTTGGTCTTCTGCTTGGTATCGATCAAAAGATTGCGCTCCCATAGCAACCCCCACTTGAGACCCTTCTCCCCCGGGTTCCGGTACCAGTTCACTTCGGGCAACCAGAAACTGTTCGACACGACGTCGATCCAGCCGTCGCCATCGACGTCGAAAGCATGCTCCCCGTTGGAGTGCGCATAGCCGCCCTTGTCTTCCATAATGCGCAAGGGCCTCGGCACCCAGACTCCGGACTTGCCGGGGTTCCGGTACCAATTGCGTCCGGCGGAGACGTCGAGCTTTCCATCCTTGTCGTAATCCGCAACGGCAACGCCTTCGTTCGCATCAACGGCCAACAACTGCGTTTCGAATTTCACCGGATGAGCGCCGAACAGAACGGTGCTACCGATAAGGCTCAACGCCAAACTTACAAAGTGTTTCATTTCTTATTTCTTGGTTTAGGAGGGTTTACTTCAGGGCATGCGGCAAACGGTTCATTTCAATATACTTTCGCCGCAAGAGACTTGAGCCAACTGGAGTAGGTGAATCCAGGGCGGAAGGCAACACAAAGGACGTTTGGCAACGGGAAACCGTGCGGCCTCAAAGAAAGAAGCCGAAGAGGATGATATATGGCTTAACGTTATTTCCTTTTCGGTTTTTTCTTCTTGGTTCCGGGAGCCTTGCGCACACCAGTCACGCGCTCATAGTCAATCTTTGCCCCCTTCATCGGATAGTCGTCCAAGGCCGCCTGCAAGGTCTTTCGGACTGCGCTTGGTTGCGCCCTCTCACCCAGAGGTTTCTCTTCGCGGACATCGTTGATCACGTCGAAGAAGCGGCCGTCTCGATAGAGCTTGTAGCGCTTGTTGCGGGCCCAGGCGACCTCCCAATGCGAATACATGGTGTCGAATTGCTTCGAGAACGGACGGGGAAAGTAGTAGCCGTAAACCCACTCCCGCTTCTTGCCTTCCTTCCCCAGGCATTGGGGCCAGAAGCTCCATCCGTCCCCTTGGGTGATTTTCTTGGCCGGTAGACTAGCGGCCTCGACGATGGTAGGGAACAGATCGGAAAAGCAGATCAGGTCCTTGTTCACTTGGCC
>JAYOII010000404.1:0-2940 GCA_038118685.1 Opitutia bacterium | reverse complement strand
GCAAGTGGACGCTTTGATGGAGGAGAATCTCAAGAAATTCGGAGCTGAATTTTCCAAAACGCTTCCGCAGCCGGACAAAGTCGATTACGAAAGGCTCAAGTTTCTTTTTCAGCAATCCCTCTTGGAACAGGAGCCGAAGCCGCCTGAAAACAGGTTTCAGTTTTTATGTGACGCGAACGAAAGGTGGATTTACCGATGCAACCTACTTACCGGAGAAATCGTTTGCTACAGCATGGGTTCCGACTATAAGTTAAAGAGACTTGATACGGTGGAAGGAGAATAATGACTCAAAACAAATTTGCGCATACCGACAATCATCCGATGAAACCTAAACCTACGGTTTGCTTTTTTCTCCTTCTACTCTTGCTTGGCGCCTGTGAGGGCAATCGTTCCGCCTATCAGTACAGGTCCGTTTCACCGGCTTTTGATCGAAAGCCCGTTTCCAAGATTGAGAAAGCATGGATTGCCCGTCACCAATATGACCATGAGCGAAGGCTGCTGATCCCGAAATTGGGTGGAGCGAGGTGGGGTGCCGTCCAAGAGTACAAGGAAGATGGCACGATTGAGTTCAAGGACTGGTGGGAAAGAGACGTCAAGATAGAGGACTTGGAAGCGGTTCCATCCACGTTGCTTTCGGTGCCAAGGAAGCAAGAAGTAAAGAACATTCTGCCCCAAGTTGGGTTCGACCGTCAAACTGTTCCCAGCGAGGACCTTACCCCCTCGTCTCTGCCTGAACCCTTTCCTGCGGCGGGTTTGCCCGAGCCCTCCGGAATCCCTCCGATCCCTGATGATGCGGCTTTCCCCGCAATGCCTGCTCCGGATGGTCTTCCTCCCGTGGATACAGGAATTCCCTCCCTGCCACCCCTTGAATCCGATCCGGCCGAATCAGGCTCTGCTCCATTTGCTCCGCTCCCTGGATCGCTCCCGGGAGAACTCCCCGAACTTGCTCCGCCCGGTGACTTGCCCCCGGCGGGTGACCCCGGTGCATTGCCTGAACCCGGGGGACTTCCGCCCATGGAAGAAGGTCAAGTCGAGGAAGCCGACCCATTTCCCGAGCTTCCCCCGGACCCCTTCGAGAAATTACCCTAGGTCACTTCTTCGGGGAACAGTTCCGCCTGCCCTTGAACTGGGCCTCGTTTCAGTATTGGAGGAACTTGTTGGGCTTGGTTGCAAAAAGAGGGGGCGGTTCGTATTCGTCCTCGCTTGATTCGACTTTTTCCACCTTTGCCGTTGAGGTTTCCGCTTCTTCGGCTTTTTCTTTTTTCACTTCGGGAGGCGAAACTTTAGTCCGCTCTCTTGGCAAGACGGTTGGAACGGCGATTTTTTTAACGGCCGCCTGATCCTCCTTCAAGGCGCCTAGTTCTCTCAGCCAAACCCGACTGATTGGAAACTCGACGTCGTCAGCGATGTAATTTTTCAGGACGGACCAAGTGGTCGGAGAAAAGCAACCAGCTCCCTTGGTCTTGCCACTACCAATTTTACGGGGTGTCCCGTCTTTGTTCAAAGTTTTCGACATCTGGTTTTCAATTGATTCCAAAAGTACGCTCTGATCAATTAAAAAATCCTTGAGGCAAATGGATTGGGCGGGAAAACCGAATGAGCCTCCACTCACCTGAGTTCAATCTTCTCTCCTTACAAATAAATTGCTTAAGATCTTCGAAAAGGCTTAAATGGTCGCCTCCAAGAGACATTCGCACGGACAATAATTTAGCTATGGCAAAGCAGAATCAAACACTCGGAAAGGTTCCTGAGAGAGCCAAAAAAAGAGCGGCTCAGGTAAACATGATGCAACGCAGCGTCGAGGAAATGGGCAAGTTCGACAACGCTTCCGCAACCTCCGTCAACATGGGCATTACGGCAGGCATCGGTTTGGGTATTATGGTTGTTTTTTATCTATCCTTGTTGGTTTTCCTGCTTTCGGATTCAACCCGGATTTTTTACGAATATTTTTATGAAAGGGAATGGGTGCCCTATGTCGTCACTTATCTTGCCTGTTGGTCCTTTGCCATTTTGTGGGTCAAGCGCCAAAAGCTAAAAGGGCAGCTCAACATCATGCAATTCAAGCTTTTGCCCGAGGATATCGGGCAAGATATCAAAGTGGAGAACCTGCAGCACTTTGGAGCTCACATCAACCGCTTGGGCTTTGATCCGAGGCAAAGCTTTTTGTTGACCCGGATTCTGCGGGGCTTGGAGCATTTTGGCGTTCGAAGAAATCATACGGCAACCGCCGATATGCTGAAATCGCAATCGGAGATTGATGCGACCATGGTCGATTCGAGCTACGTTCTGATCAAGGTCTTCATTTGGGCGATCCCCATACTGGGTTTTATTGGAACGGTTTTGGGCATCAGTGACGCCGTCTCCAGTTTTGGCAGTTCGGAGGGAGGAGGAATGCAGGACCTGGATGAGATAAGAGAGCAACTTGGCAAAGTTACCGGAGGTCTCAGCACTGCTTTCGATACAACTTTGGTCTCCTTGATTTTCAGTTTGTGCGTCATGTTTCCCACAAGCATCATGCAAAAAAGGGAGGAAGACCTCCTGAACAAAGTCGATGAGTATTGCAACGAATACTTTCTCAAAAGATTGCGCGAGCCCATGGGGACGCCCCTTGTGGAGGGCGGGGAGTCGGGAGACGGTTCTTTGATTCAAAGGGCGGAGAACTTGCAAGCCTATCTCTTGCAAGTGCAGGAATCCCAGGCCGTGGTCGCTCAGCAGATGAGCCAAATTGCTCATCACTTTCAGCAATTAATGGAGAATTCAGTCGGGGAAGAGGATCGTTGAGCCGTGCTTGCTTTTGATTTTCCGAGGTGAAAAAAAAGAAGAACGATCTGCAGGTATCGCTCTTTCCCTTCTTGAGCATTCTGGCCTGCGTTCTGGGTATTCTGACCTTGATGATCATGGGAGTGGTCGTGTCTCAGGTTTCCGACGACGCGGTAAATC
>JAYOII010000403.1:0-2951 GCA_038118685.1 Opitutia bacterium | reverse complement strand
TCTGCCTGCGGGAATATCTTCTCCAGAGAAGATCCCTCAGTTTAGATGGTAGTTTGGCAATGCACTTTTCCAATGCCTGTTCTCTTTCTTTAAAGCTCTCCGGTGATGGAACATCCTCGGTTAACGCGATGATCGCCTTTTCGCTCAGTACATTCGCCCGTTTGTTCTGACGGAAATTCTCCAGTACCTTTAACCGGGCAATCCCGCACGCCCAAGCCGTAAAATTCGTTCCGATTTCAAAACTGGATGCCTTTCGCGAAACGGTCAAAAAAGTCTCCTGCAGGACATCGTCTGCATCGGACAACGAAGGTTGCAACGCCCGAATGAATGACCGAATGGAATTCTCATGGCGTACAAAGAGCAACTGCACCTCTTCGGTGGGAGTTGGTCCATCGTTTTCTTTTTCCCTACTCATCGTGATCAAGATGATTTACCTTTTTCAACCAGAAGTTTCATTTTTGAATTCATTGAGCCGAGGTAGGGTGGGGGATGCTTCCGATTAGTCTGCCTGGATATTGTTTTCGGCAAGTTTTCGAAGGTAATTCGCTTCCATCGAGTCCACGGCCCAAGCGCAATGAGCCCATTCATAGTGCTGAATGAAATAATTGAAGGATGGCTTGATGCCGGGAAAGGAACTTACAATCTCGTGCGCTTTGACGATGACCAGGTAGGTTCCGGCGGTAAGAATCGGCATCGGTTTGATGCGCCGAGGCGGTAACCCGAGGGCGTTTATGTCCGCGTTGACCGAAGAGAAAAGAGAGGTGGCGCGTAGCCGCCCCTTGAAATGAGCCACGACCTTGACTTTGTCGTGCACCATGCATGCCCCGGTGAACGTGCCTTGGTTGATTTCGACTTCTGCGAGGTAATCGTTGGCCGAAACCAAGTCCGCGAGTTGCTTTTTTGATTCTTCGGACAGTTCGGGACGAATTTCAGCCAAGCAGAATGCAGGGATAAGGGATAAGGCGAACAGGAGCGCTGTCTTCATGGTAATAATTTATAGGTATTAAGCTTTGGACTTCCTCATAGTAATGTCATGGAAAACCGAATTGTTTCCAAAAAAATGATTTTGGCCAAAGATTTGAAGAATTTCCCGAAAAGTAACCAACAAGAATCCGGGAGGGGAGATCCTTCCATTCACGACTGACGGAAGCTTGAAAAAATCATGAGAATCCCTTCCATCGATCCCAAAATGTTTGAAAGTTCCGTATCATTTCTCTAGTTTGACGATAAACAAATCTTTCATTATTTTGGCTGTGCCAATCGCTTCCAGATCATACTGGATATTTCCCGTGGAAATGGCATCTCCGCCTCCGTGCCCAGTCAGTTCGAATAGATAATAGGGGTCTTCCCGGTCGACTTCGATGAGGCAGGTGTAAAGGAGCGAGGGTTGACCAAGCAACGGATCCTGGAAATCGTCGTTGGAATCTCCGGGGGCATTGATCTCCACGCAAAGCACAAATTCATTTTCCTTGCCGGACTGAAGGTAGGGGTCCAAGGCAAAGCGATGCGCTTCCGTTGCCCCGCTTACCGCATCCACTTCCCCGGACGGAGTGATCCCGGAGAGCAAGGTGTAGCGATGGCGCCAAAGGGGCAGGATATGGCTGCGTTGCGTTCGGTAATCTTCCCATAGGGGTACTTCCGAATAAGCAAGAGTTTGTTCAAGATAAAGTGTCTCGATCATTGCGCCAACCGTACTTTCCGCCCATACGGCAATGGAGGGCATCGGATTCAAATCTTTACGGAAACCAAGGTTGATCGACACCCCGCTTCCATTTGCGTCCTGGCTTTTCCGAACGATCCATTTGCGATAGGGCGCCGGTTCGTCAAAGCCTACGAAATTCGAAGACCGGACGATTTGAGCGCTGTTTTTATACTCATAGCTGTTTTCAATCAGCCAAGATGCAGGAGGCTGGTTGTAAATCGACGCGTAAACCAATCCCCCGCAGGCTATGCCGATAATCACCACTTGGAGACGAGCGGAGATCCTTTGCTTGCCCTTGGTCATACGGTTCTTGAAGTACGGCACCCGAGCCACGATATGCAGTATCACCAAAACCAGAGTAACGAATCCTGCAATAATGTGGATATTCGTGACCGAAAGGGAAAAGGGCTGGAAATAGGCCAACCCACCTGTAACGGCCAAAGCCGTAAAGCTAAACAAAAGGCCAAAATTGACCAAGTGTCTCATCTGAAATCTAGTGTCCGCGCTTGCTTGGGTTGTTAACGAGTTTCGACGAGTCAAAACCAATTAATTTCCTAAGTTCCTTGATGTGAGACAGACCCACTTCTTTGGGAGACGCGTTGTGTTTTTTGCATAGGACCGCGGCATAGCCGGTGGCTATCCCCATTTGCCCGCAAGTATTCATAACTCTTGGGCCGCAGAGTCCGATGTGCGTACAACTGAAACACCGTCCGGCCATCATTAAATTGGAAAGATTTCTTGAATAAAAACTGCGAAATGGGATGAAGTAGTATCCTCCCGTTTTATGAAACATAGCCGTGGAAAGAAAATCTTCCTTGGCACCTTTCAGTTTCCGCTGGTAATGCCCGTCGACTTCTCTTTTCTCCACCACGACGGCATCGGGGAATTCACGTCGTTTAACGGCATCGTGCATATCGTATATATGATCTCCCATCAATCGACGGGACTCTCGTTTCCCTCCGACGTAAGCAACCCAAGTCAATTTGTTCGGGGCATACTTTGGATTTTTCTTCGCATTGGAAAAGGATCCGAAAATGGCCCTCAGCATATGATCACGAATGGCTTCCGCATCATCGATCTGGTTTAAGTCATTGTCCGAATACTCCCAGTACCATTCGCCTTTGTAGGCAGAGTGTTTGCCGGCAACCGGCATGGCCCATGGAACCTTGGGAAAATCCTGTCTTTGGTTGGTTCGCTCGCTGTTCCACAAAACACTTGTGCCCATGACGCGGTTATCCGCTTCTTTGGG
>JAYOII010000402.1:0-2953 GCA_038118685.1 Opitutia bacterium | reverse complement strand
CTCTCGCTCTGTACAACAACGACTTCATGCTCCGCCAGGCTCGCTACCTCGCCGAGCGGATCGAAAAGGCTGTCGGCCCCAAGCTTGAGAAACAAGTCGAGCAGGCCTTCCGTCTTGTCTTCAACCGGGCACCCCACCCCGATGAGAGCAAACTTTCAAAAACCGTGGTCGAGAAAGACGGGCTCTTCGTCCTCTGCCGCTCCCTGCTCAACGCGAACGAATTCGTCTATTTCGACTGAACCAAGATATGAAAAAAATCCTTTCGCTCATTGCCTACCTTGCAATTTTTGCCTTTGGGCAGGCGGAAGCGGCCGAAACCTACCTTATTCAAGACGGCAAGGCGAACGCTGAGATCGTACTTTCGGCAAAACCGGCTCGAGCCGCTGAGTTCGGGGCTCAGGAATTGCAGACCTATTTGGAAAAGATCAGTGGTGCTCGGGTCAAGATCGTCACCGAACCAACCGCGGGTACCCTCGTCAAAATTTACATCGGTGAAAGCGAACACGTTAAGCACTTGGGCATAACTGCGAAAGGACTGAAGCGAGACGCATTCAAAATAGTATCCGGATCAAACTGGCTGGCCATCGTAGGCAACGATCTGGAATTCGAACCCCGCGAACCATGGGCTCGACAGCACAGCCAATGGGCGCAGGAGAAACAGGCCGAGTGGGAGAAGATTGCCGGAAAACCATGTATGAATCCGATTGGGAGAAGCCTTTACCGCGACTACAACAAACAGCTTGATATTTGGAACTTTGACCATCGCGGGTCCCTCAACGCAGTTTACGCCTTCCTCCGCGTACTTGGGGTGCGTTGGTACATGCCCGGCGAATTGGGGGAAGTCCTACCAAAACGAACCAACGTTCTTTTACCAAAAATCGATCACACCGTCACCCCGGATTGGGAAATTCGCAGTATCAGCCGTCCCATGATTTCGGCAAACGAACTTGAAGACGCACTTTGGTATCTGCGCATCGGAGCCAACAACCAATACGCCGTCTTGCACCACGGCCAGCGTTACCTGACCGAGCATCCCGAGCAACGCAAAGCCCATCCCGAATACTATGCCATGATGGCCAATGGCAAGCGGGACAACCTCAGCAAAACGGCCAACGCGTGCCTATCTTCCGAAGGCTTCTTTGGCGAGATGGTGGCCTTCGCGAGGTTGATGTGCGATCACTACGACATTCCCATGATCTCGGTCATGCCGCACGACGGATTCAATCATTGCCAATGCGACCTGTGCCGCGACCAGGCAACCCTTGAACGCGGGGCGTCCGGATCGTCGTCCGATTACGTTTGGGGTTTCGTCGTTCGGGTCGCGAACGAGCTCGCCAAAACGCATCCCGACCGAAAAGTCTTCTGCGGGGCCTACAGTTCTTATCGCCTGCCGCCGCTGAAGATCCACAAACTGCCGGACAACGTGCTGGTGCAGATCACGAACGGTCGTCCCATCCGCGAATTGGATGACGGGGTTCACCAAGCTGCTGCCGAGCTTCGCAAAGCCTGGCGGAAAAAGACCAATCACCCACTTTCGGTCACTCTGAACTACTCACCCTTCACCAATCGTGGAGCCTATCGTCCCCAGTATTGGCCGAATGTGATTGGCCGCGGAATGAAGGAAACCTTCGGACAGACCTGGAGGGAAGACGTATGGCTATCGAGTGGCAAAGGCGGTTTGGATTATCCCGGAATGGCCCACTTGAACGCATGGACAATCTCCCGGCTCTGGTGGGACGTCGATCAAGACGTCGACGACCTACTCGCCGAATATTACAAGCAGTTCTACGGTCCGGCCGCCGCCGGGATGGAGGCATTCATTGAATTTTGCGAAAAAGAATATGCCCAGCTTGGCTCAGATGGTGAACTTGCGAGTCACGCGCTCGAGCTGTTCGACAAAGCCAAAGCAGCCGCTCCGTCGACTTCGGTCTACGGAAAGCGGATCGCGTTAGTCGATGAGTTCCTGACGATATTCCGCAGCCGCTCAAAGCAGATGAACGTACCACGGCCCGAAGGTCTTCCCGAATATCGTCTCATCGACATGGGCAAGGACAAGTGGACCAAAGCCCGCGATTCACTTAAAATGGACGGCAAGTTGGATGAAGAATTCTGGACAGCCTACAACTACCCCCGAAAGCTTCGTGAATTTCGCACGAAGGGGAAACTCAAGGACGAGACGCTGTTCATGGCCAGGTGGTGGAATGGCAGCCTCTATTTTGGGATTCGATGTGAATTCGATCCCACCACGCCACCGGTCATCGGTTCCAAAAAAAATCACGACCCCGCAATTTGGCAAGGCGAGCATTTGGAGTTGCTCATCGAAACGAACAAGAACTCCTACTATCAGATCGTCGTTAACCCGGCTGGGTCCGTGATCGACCTCGATCGCGGAGTTCCCTTACGACAAAGGAAGGCCTACGAATGGTCTTCGCAGGCGGAAGCGGCGACGCACTTGGGCAAGGATTTTTGGTCCGCGGAAATCCGTCTGCCCGTCACTTCATCGGACGAAGACCCCTTGCATCAAATGATAGGCGACCAGCCCTTTGAGGCCAAAGCCGAAGCCCTCGCGAGTGGAAAAGGGACGAGCCTGCCCTGGTATTTCAACCTGTTCCGAAAACGATCGGGCATCCAGGAAGTGGAATCGAGCTCTTTCTCTCCCATCGGGAAAGACACCCAGTCCTTTCACCAACCCAGACAATTCGCCCGGATTTACGTTCGCTGAGAAGCCCTAGAGCTTCTTGCGCATGGCGAGATATCAGGTATAGTCTTTTAAGGAAGTATTAAACTAACCTCATGCTATCATCATTACATCGCTCAGTCTTTCTAGTGCTGAGTTCTCTGGTGCCTCTTTTGCAAACAAACATCATCAAAGCAAGCGACTCCTTTGATGAGTCAGTGGGTGGTTTTTTTGAATCTCACTGCAACCGATGTCATGATGATAAAAAGCAAAAAG
>JAYOII010000401.1:0-2953 GCA_038118685.1 Opitutia bacterium | reverse complement strand
TCCCCGAAAAAACCACCAAGCGCTTCATCAAGTTTCTCATCACCGACGCCCATAACTTGGACGGTCGGTCCCTTGCTTCCGTCGGCAAAATCGACGTCATCACCACCTTGTCCAAGGAGGCAAGCAAGTCAAAGGTTACGGTGTCCACGCGTTCCCCCGAAGATCTCAAGCAGGTGATCAAGCGCTTCGCCGAGCGTGCCTTTTCCTCCAGTTTAAGCGAAGAGGAACTTGCTCCCTATCTGCAACCAAGCCTCGATGCCCTCAAAAAAGGAGATAGTTTCGTCGAAGCGGCCAAGATCGGATTGAAGGCGGTCTTGTGCTCACACCGCTTCCTCATGGCTCCGGGCGAGCATGAAAACCAATCCTACGCCCGGGCGGCTTCACTGGCCCGGACTTTCTGGCTTTCGGTACCTGATCAAGAGAGCCTTAAAATTTCCCAATTGGACAAGCTCACCCTCAAGGACGTTCCCGCCCAAGTCGACCGCATGATCAAGGACCCGAGAGGCAAACGCATGATCCATTCCTTCTGCAACCAGTGGCTGGATCTACGCTCGTTCGACCAGATTGCCCCTTCCCTCAAACTCTACCCCCTCTACAATGATCTTTTGAATCACTACCTCCCCCTTGAAACGGAAGCCTACCTCGATCACTTGCTCCGGGAAAACCTGCCCATCGGACGCTTGATCGACTCCGACTTTTCCTTTCTCAACCAACGCCTCGCTCAGCATTACGGAATACCCGGCATATATGGCCAGAACCTGCGCAAGGTCTCCTTCGATCCGAAGGTTCCCCGCGGTGGCTTGCTCACCATGGGAGGCGTGCTCAAGGTAACGGCCGACGGTTTCGATACATCGCCCATTCTGCGCGGGGCTTGGATTTCCAAGAATATCGCCGGCAACACGCTTTCCCCTCCCCCCGAGGAAGTCGAGGTGATCGAACCAGAGCACGGCAAAGACGCCGCCACCCTCCGGGAGCAAATCGAAGAACATAAGAAAAGCCAGGCTTGCTACGCCTGTCACAAGAGCATCGACCCATATGGATTTGCCTTGGAGAGCTTTGATGCAACCGGACAATGGCGGGAACAATATCGGGTCAAGAAACCCCACAGGGCGACCTTTGTCTACAGGCCAAAAGGCTATTTTGATCTGGTTGGGAAGGTGGACCCTTCTGGTGAGATCGCACGGGAAAAGTTCTCGGATATTTTCGGGCTTAAGAAAATTCTCCTCTCCAACCACAAGAAGATCGCATACAACTTCGTTAAAAAATTCTTCGAATACGCCAACGGCTACAAGCCATACCTTGCCCAACGCCTCGACCTCTTTGCCATGATCCCCGAACAACCCGAGCAATGCCGAATGAAGGACTTGATCACGAAGACCTTGGTCTATTCAATGGAAAGCCACTCAGAATGAACGCCATAAGCAGAAAAGACTTTCTAAAGGCCGGGGCCGCCCTCCCCCTCGCCCTGCAATCGCTTGACCTGCGTGCCGCCTCCCGACCCAAGCCGGCAACCCCGCCCAAGCGGATTCTTTTCATCTGCAGCTGCCTCGGTTTCTACAAACCCTACTTCTTCCCTAAGAAACGAGGTGACCTGAAGACGTCCGGCTACCTCAAGGACATGAAGACTTTGGACAAGATGACGGTCTTCAACAACTTGTATCACCCGGGTATGGACACCAGCAACCACGACTCGGAAAAATCCTTTCTCACGGGAAGTCCGAGTCCGGAATCCCCCACTTTCGTGAACGGCATTTCACTCGATCAGATTCTGGCCCGTGAAATGGGTGGAGATACCCGCTTCCCCTTTCTCAACTTCAGCATTTACGACCGTGGTTGGGGAATCTCCTGGAACGACCGTGGTTCCCCCATTCCTCCGATGCACGACGAGTCGAAGATTTTTGAAAAGCTCTTTGAGAAAGAGGATCTTCAGGCCAAGAAGCGCCAACTCGACAACGACCAAAACATCCTCGATTGCCTGCAGAGGGACATGGTCCGACTGCGCAAAAAGGGTTCTCAGCCAGGCAAGCTCGACAGCTACAAAGCGGTCATCCAAGAACTGGAAGCCCAACTTGCCCACGAGAAGTTCTGGCTGAACACCGAGAAACCCAAAGTGGAGAAATCTCTAAGCGAAGACCCGGAATTCGCGTTCTCGACCAAGATCCACAATCTATTCGAGCTCGCCAAACTTGCTTTCCGGACCGACTCCACCCGGGTCATCACCCTCTCCATGGACTGGATCGACGGAGCCATTACGGTGCCCGGGGCCACCGGAGGCTGGCATACGCTCTCTCATCATGGTGGCAAGGCCGAAAAAATCGAAAGCTTGAGCAAGATTGAGATCGACACTCTCAAACACTTTAACCGCTTTCTTTTCGAAATGGACCAGATCAAGGAAGGTGACGGTACCTTGCTCGACCACACCACCGTGGTGATGGGCAGTAATTTCGGAGACGCTTCCAATCACACCTGCAACAATCTTCCCATGATCGTGGCCGGAGGCGGCTACCGCCACCAAGCCCACACCGTTCTCGATAAACCGACGCACCTCTGCAACCTCTATCTGGAATTGCTTCACAAGCACAACATTGATGCGGGTGCGTTCGGAAGCAGCGTAGCAGACTTGGGCTTGTTAAAGAGTTGATGCCTCGTCTCTACTATCTTGTAGGATGGTCAACTTTCCTTTGGGGAGTTTTCATTTCCACCTTCTCTTTTCAGTCGAATGCCTCTGCGAATGAACACCCCAATTTCCTGATCATTGTGGTGGACGACATGGGCTATGCGGACTTGAGCAAGTACGAGCACAGCGCCAAGGACGCCCATACTCCCAATCTCGATGAACTTGCTTCTCGGGGGACTCTCTACACGCAAGCTTATGTTTCGGCAGCTGTCTGCAGTCCTTCCCGGGCCGGATGGATCACCGGTCGGCACCAGGCTCGCTGGGATCCGAAGAGTG
>JAYOII010000400.1:1667-2959 GCA_038118685.1 Opitutia bacterium | reverse complement strand
CAAAAAAAACACCGCATTTCTGCGGTGTCTTTTGGGGCTTAAAAACAAACTTTTTTTGAAACAAACTGACGTTAGTCAATGCCTAAGACGAAGGCTTTCCCCAAAACGTTCAAAATTTTTCAAAAAAAACCGTTTTTTTTCAAAACTTGTCCGAAGATCGTTCAATCCGGCTTCGATTCTCGACGGCTTCTCCTTGATTATCTCCCTTCATTGGAGGTCTTTTGCTTGCGGATGGCATGGGGAAGGTCTTTTCTTGGATCGGATGCCTTGGTTTGTACTTGTTTTCTTTTTTCTGTTTTCCTTGGTCACACGAGCAAATGGGCAAGAGCCTGCCAGCAACCATATTCTCAAGGAGGTTGCCGGGGGGCTGACGGGAGAGATTCATGAGACCGAAACCTCCACGATCCAGGCTTTTTTCAAGGCCCACTGCACGAAGTGCCACAATGCGGAAAAGAAAAAGGGTGGGATCAATTTTCTGGAGTGGACGGATTTTCGGTTGGAGAATGCCAAGCATTGGCAGGAAGCGCTGGAAAACCTTCAACGCGGCGACATGCCGCCCGAGGAATCGATCCAGCCAAGTATCGTCAATCGAACCCGTTTTGTTTCTCAGGTGCAGGAAGAGCTGGACCGCGTATATGCGGACTCGAATGAGCGGGATTTTCGTTTCACCCGCCTGACTAATTCTCAAATTGCTTGGAGCTTGCAGGATTTGCTTCAAATCGACCGAGACATTAGCGGCGATTTGATCGAGGACCCTGTGGGCAAGCACGGTGAGTCTCTGCAGTCGGAGCTGGATCTGACGGCGGGTCACATGGAGGTGTACCTGAGCGCTTTGCAGACTGCCGTCGAATTGGCCGTGCCCGACTTGAGCAACCCTCCCAAACCATACGTCCTGAAAGGAAACGATTGGGAAAAACAACATTACCTCAACCGCAACGATTTGGCTCACGGAAATCGTCGCAAACATCGTCGCTACCGTGGTCCCAAATGGCTGGGCGACGAATTCGAGGTCCCTCTGCCGCCGAATCATTTCTTCCGCATCTACGTCGACGACAACCGGCCGGAAGGCTCATTTCGCGTCCGCATACGCGTTCGCAACGAGCCACCCCAAAACGGGGGTGACCTGTCCCGACATGAATTTTCGGTTTTCTTTGACCGGGGATTCAAATCGCCCCAGCACACGATCGACAATTTCACAGTCGAGGCGAAGCCAGGCTCCCAGGATTTTGAAATCTTCGGCAATGTTTTCGACTTTCCCGGAGTGGACCCGGCTCCCGTGCCCAAGGAAGACC
>JAYOII010000400.1:0-1657 GCA_038118685.1 Opitutia bacterium | reverse complement strand
CCCCTATGGCATCATGGCTCATTTTCATTACCGCTTCCTGACTGTCCAAAATTCCTCTCCACTCACCTCGCCCGCGGACAAACCCGTGACCAACAAGAACTGGGTGACCTTTGGGGACGCCCACTTCATTCGGGCTGACGATCGTTGGACCGACGCTTGGGGGCAGGATTTTGCCACGACGAATTGGTTGAAACCATCCCATGGGGGAAGCGACCACTTTACGCGTGGCAAGCCCGCCGTCTACAAGGAAGTGATGAAGGACACAAGTTATGCCGTAATCGAGCGAATCGAGTTCGATCTGCCCTGGCAATGGCCACCGGCCAGTGTCCAGCCGTTCATGAAGGATGGGAAATTGGAGGACGGAGCTATCGCGATGGGAATCCGGACTCTCGCGGAGAAGGCATGGAGGCGTCCCTTGACGGAAAGTGAAGGCAAGAAACTGGATGCCCTGATTAGCGAAAAGTTGAAAACCTCCGATTCGAAAATCGATGTTCTTCGGGACTTGCTCATGGCGGTCTTTGCCGACACCCGGTTCTTGTTTTACTCGGACGTCGAGCAAGCCCAGGAGATGCACAACCACGAACTCGTCGGACGTCTTGCTGCTTTCCTCTGGCGGAGCGTCCCGGACCAGCGGCTCTTCGAGCTCGCCTCCCGCGACCGCCCGATCACGGACCCTGAACTTAGCGCCGAGGTGAAACGTATGCTGGCTGATGAGCGGGTCGAACGCTTCATCGAAGACTTTGTCTATTCGTGGGCCGGTTTGCCGAAGGTTGATCAGATTGCCGTCAACCCGAACTACTACCGCTGGTGGAACCCCAAGTACAAGGATTACGTCAGGCAAGAACCGGTTGCGTTTATGAAAACTCTTCTACGTGAGGATCTCAGTTGCCTTAATTTGTTGTCATCCGACTTCATGGTGATCAACGACGTGATGGCCAAGTATTACGGTGCGCCTCTCCCTTCGAGCGGGCACCGCTTTTCACGGGTCCCCGCAATCGAGGGGCGTGGCGGGATCCTCACGCAGGCGGCCTTCCTTCTCGGTCACAGTGACGGAGAGGATGCTCATGCGGTCAACCGGGGCGTTTGGCTTCGAGGCCGTCTCCTCGGGGATCCTCCTCGCGACCCTCCGCCCGAGGTGCCTGCCCTGAGCGACTTGGACGAGCGGGATCCGGATTCGCTCGGGTTGTCGACCAAGGAAAGACTGGCCATCCACCGCAAGGGGATTTGTCTCGATTGCCATGCCGATATCGATTCGTGGGGCATCCCCATGGAGTCCTACGACGCGACCGGCAAGCTCAGGGACAAAGTTTTGCGTCTAACCCCCGATCACAAGATCAAGCGCCGCATCCTCAAGGTTTTCGACGAGTCGGAAGCGCGTGGTTCACCGGTCCACGGAATGAAGGAATTGCAAACGCTCCTTCGTGAAAAGCATGCCAAGGACTTCGCTCGTGGGTTCGGCGCGTCGATGCTATCCTTCGCCTTGGGGCGACCTCTCTCCTATCAGGAGGACAAGGCTTTGGCTCATTTGACCAGTGCATTTGAAAAAAGCGATTACCGGATGGCGAGTTTGATCGAAGAAATCGTCCGCCTTCCCGAATTTAGACACCCGAACAACAAATCCGATGAATGAATTGAACCGTAGACAATTTCTTTACGG
>JAYOII010000399.1:0-2960 GCA_038118685.1 Opitutia bacterium | reverse complement strand
ATCCAAGGCTGACGTGTCCTCCGAGCAATGCGCCATTGGCCAAAATCGTCCGGTCGCCCACTTGACAATCATGAGCTACGTGGGAATATCCCATTAGAAAGCAGTCCCGACCGACGACAGTCCGTCCATTCTCGTACATCGATCTATGCACGGTCACTCCCTCCCCCAACCTAGTTTCATCTCCGATGGTTGTACCGGAAGGAGTATTCGGGTCAAAGGACAAGTGCTGGGGATCTCCTCCCACAACCGAGAAATGGCCGACTCGAACGCCTTTGCCCAAGCAAGCGGACTTTTTGAGAACTGCGTGAGAATCAATCGTGCATCCGTCTCCCACGATCACCCCCGATTCAATGATGGAATAAGCCCCCACGGTTACGTTCGTCCCCAGTTCGGATTCGGGGTCGATGATCGCAGTAGAATGAATCATAGCTGTCATTGCTTCTCCGGAAACATCTCCAACTGTGGTTCCTTGACCAAATCATAAGCCTTCATCAAACGCAGAATCTGAAAGATCGACTTTCCATGATAAGACTTGGACGGCAAGGTCTGACGAAGCAAGTTTTCCAGCATGGAACGTATCGTAAGTACTCCATCCACACCCAAACCCTTCAATAAGGAAAAGGTTTCCCTCAGTTTTCCTTCGGAACGGGGCAGAGCCGGAACCACAAGCAACCGAAGGAATTCACCGAAACCGGCTCCCGTCAGCTCCGGACCCGGTTTCAAGGATTCAGCCACCAGATCGTCCTTTGTCTCTTGCTTGAAATACTTGAAAATCCGAGCATCGCTGGCGAGGAGGGAATTCGAGAAGGAAGTGCTTTCCCAACCAAGAAGACTCACCAAAGCAGAACGGATATTGGACAGGTCGCTCGTAAACAGGCGAAAACCCAAATTCTGATCGTTTCCCTGAGTCAATGGATTGAAAATCGCCATGGATGGAAGCCTTTTCTCCTTTTTGGATGAAAGAGCATCCCCTGACGAAGCAGTCCCCTTGACAAGGAAGCCGTTGCTTTCGAAGTAAGACTCGACCAACTCGCGCTCCATCTCCATGGCCCCTGAGCTCAGTCGGCTCCGACAGACTTCCAAACGAATTCGACGTCTCTCCGGTCGACTTCTCCGACAACCTGAGAAACGCCGATTTCTTTCATCAGTACGAACCTAAGCTTGCCTTCAATGACCTTTTTGTCTGATTCCATCACCTCCATCAGATCGGATAACGGCAGGTTTTGTTCAAGGACAAAGGGAAGTTCATACGAGCGAAGCAATTCGATCAGAGGTCCCTCGTCATCATCGCTGCAGGCACCCCGCATTCGGGAAAGCCTCAGGGCGCAAACCAATCCGATGGCCACGGCTTCGCCGTGCAAATAAGTACCATAACCGGAAACAGCCTCAATCGCATGGGCAAACGTGTGTCCCAAATTAAGCAGAGCCCGACCGCCGCCTCCACGATTGGTTTCTTTCTCATCCTCTTCGACGATTCGAGCCTTGTCCGTACAACAGCGCAGAATGATTTCTTTAAGTTCGGGACTCGTTGCGCAAAGAGGAACGGAGCGACCTGCGAGTTCCGCATAAAGGCTAGGATTTCCCAACATTCCATATTTGATGACCTCCGCCATCCCAGCCGAAAATTCGCGAACAGGAAGGGTTCGCAGGCAATCCAAGTCCACGAACACACCCGCTGGCTGATGAAAGGCGCCGACCAAGTTTTTGCCCGACGAAAGGTTGATACCCGTCTTGCCTCCCACCGAACTGTCGACCATGGCGAGCAGGGTCGTCGGGACTTGATGGAAAGAGATGCCACGAAGATAGGAGGCGGCCGCAAAACCTGCCAAATCACCGGTGACTCCACCTCCAACGGCAAAAAGTACACTCGACCTATCGACCTTCTGCCCGGAAAGGAAATCCCAGAGACCAGCCAAGCAATCGATCGACTTGGTCGACTCCCCCGAAGGCGTCGAAAAACAAGGGGTTCCCGCTCTGAACTCGTGGCAAAAATCAGGGTTTGCCTCCACCAAACCCTCATCGAAGACGGCCACGACCTTTCGACCTTGGCTGAGAAACCTGCTTCTTTCCTCCAAGAGCAAGTCACCCAAGCCGGAACCAATCGTGATGGGATAAGTTCTCTCCCCCAACCTGACCTCCAATTGCCTGTTTTTACCTTCCTCCATCTCCAATTGCATTCCTGTTATTCCTAACCGGTGGTTTCGGCGACAAGGGGTGGGAATATGGAATCAAGGTAATATTCGATCGAAAAAGGCTGCAAGTCCTCCGGTGACTCACCAAGACCGATGAAGTAAATTGGCAATTCGAGTTCCCGGTAGATCGAAACAAGAGCTCCACCCTTCGCGGTGCCGTCCAACTTGGTGACGACCAAACCCGTGAGGCCGAATTTTTGATGAAACACCTTGGCCTGCTCCAAACCGTTCGTTCCGGTCGAGCCATCGATTACAAGCCATGAGTGATGAGGGGCATGTTCGTTTCGTTTTTGCAAAACCCGTCTCATCTTCGCCAGTTCGTCCATCAGGTTGTCCTTTACGTGCAGTCGGCCTGCCGTATCGATCAGGACAAAGTCGCAACCACGGGATTCACCCGCGGAATAAGCGTCGAAGGCAACGGCGGCCGAGTCGGCGCCATGGTGCCCCGACACGATATCCAAATCAAGCCTGTCGGCCCATGACTTGAGTTGCTCCGTAGCCGCCGCCCGAAAGGTATCGCAAGCCCCCAGAACCACCTTGCTTCCTTCGGCTTTGAGCCGATGGGCCAATTTGGCGCAGGTCGTGGTCTTTCCCGAGCCATTGACCCCAATCAAGCAGACGACTTCGGGCAAGTCTGACAGTCTTGTCTTGAGTACGGCTTCCGAACCGGCCAAGGTTCTCTTCAAGACGGTTCGGGCCAACACGCCGGCATCTTCGCCACGAAATTCTTTTTCCGTTCGATGAGCCTCCCGAATCGCATCCAATATC
>JAYOII010000398.1:0-2962 GCA_038118685.1 Opitutia bacterium | reverse complement strand
TGTTGTAAGAAAAAGTGTCTCCGGGGTCGATGGTCGGGCATTCACCTACTATTTTTTCGCCTTCGACGACGGTGGTCGTTCCATCGCTGTTCGCAAGGATCCATTTCCTCCCCAGGAGGGTGACTTTGCGGTCGCTTAGGGTGGTTATGCTTATGAAGTAGATGAACGCGTGTAGGTTGGCGCCTTTCACAGTTGATTTTTCCTTGTGATGGACGAGTTTGTCAAGGGTGGCATGCAAGCCATCCAGTTGTTTGCTGTTTTCGTTCACTTTCGTGGCACTTGTTGTCTTCTGAACAATAGCGCCGTTGCTTGAAAGACCAATTCTTTTCGCAATCTTTGAGAAAATGCAGCTCAAATGAATGAATACGCTTGCTCACAGCCGAGTCTAAACACATGAGAAGGTATGGAAAATTTCGCACTGCTATCGGTAAGTGACAAAACGGGAATCGTGCCCTTTGCCCAATCTCTGGTAGAGGAACACGGGTTTACGCTCCTTTCAACGGGAGGAACTGCGAGTTTGCTTAGGAGCAAGGGCATTGCGGTTACCGACGTCAGCGAGCATACGGGGTTTCCCGAAATGATGGATGGTCGGGTTAAAACGCTTAATCCGAAAATTCACGGGGGCCTTCTTTGCTTGAGGGACAATGATCAGCACCGTGAAGCCGCGGCCGATCACAATATCAAAATGATCGACCTGGTGGTCGTGAACCTCTACCCATTCGAAGACACGGTTGCCAAGGACGGTGTTTCGCTGGAAGAGGCGATCGAGCAAATTGATATCGGAGGGCCGTCCATGCTCCGCAGCGCAGCCAAAAACCATAAAGACGTCACCGTAGTATGCGACCCGCTTGATTACGACCGCGTTCTTGACTCCATGAAATCAGGGGAAGACCTGACTTCCTTGAGAAAAGAACTGGCCCTCAAGGTTTTCCAAAAAACCTCCGCTTACGATGGGGCGATCTCCGCTTATTTGGATTCTCAATACCGATCCGCTCCGGATCTTGACGAAATTTCCGGATTCCCGGAAAGCCTGAATATCGACGTAAAAAAATCGATGACTCTGCGCTACGGGGAAAACCCCCACCAACAGGCTTCCCTGTATGGCGATTTACTCGATCATTTCACGCAATTGCAAGGCAAGGAGTTGAGTTACAACAATATTTTGGACATTTCGGCCGCCGCCTACTTGATCGGTGAATTCGAGCGTCCGACTGTCGCCATTCTCAAGCACACCAACCCATGTGGCGTTTCAAGCGCGGAAAACCTGGAAATCGCTTGGCAACGGGCGTTCGAGACGGACCGGCAGGCTCCCTTTGGCGGAATTATCGTCGTAAACAACACCGTCGACGCTCCGCTTGCCGAGCAGATTGGCGAGATATTCTGCGAAGTGATTATTGCCCCGGGTTTCACTGATTCGGCCATGAATCTGTTTGAGCGCAAGAAAAACCTTCGCCTGCTCGTTTCCCAATCCGGTTTTGGAGCCGAAACGCTTCAGGAATACAGAACCGTGCCAGGCGGACTTCTCGCTCAGGATCGTGATCAAAAAAGAGTGAACCCCAAGGAATTCGAAGTGGTCACAGAGCGACAACCATCCGATTTGGAATGGCGGTCCATGCTTTTTGGCTGGAAGGTCGTACGCCACGTCAAAAGCAATGCGATTGTCTACGCAGGCGACGAACGCACCTTGGGTGTAGGGGCAGGGCAAATGTCACGGGTGGACAGTTCCCGTATCGCGGTCTGGAAAGCAGGCGAAGCGGGGCTTTCTTTGGAGGGTTCCTCCGTTGCCTCCGATGCGTTTTTTCCTTTTGCGGATGGCTTGATTGCGGCCGCAGACGCAGGTGCGACGGCGGCCATTCAACCAGGAGGGAGCGTCAGAGACGAAGACGTGATTGCCGCCGCCAACGAGAAAGGCATGACGATGGTTTTTACCGGCAGCAGGCATTTCAAGCACTAGGTGTGTCTCTTCCTTCATTCCCAAATTTTCCTCTTGTCGTGGATTGGTTTGCGTTTTTGCATCGGACGCCTTTTGTTTTAAGGAAATGAAATTCTCAATTCCTGCCTCTCTCTCTCTCTTTGCTCTTTCCATCTTGGGGAGCGGATGCGGAACGGCGATGCTCTCCGACGAACACTTGGCAAAACAGGCGAAAAGCCAGTTTTCTCAGATGAAAAAAGCCGAGAGGCTATCGAACAGCGCATCACACAAAGCCATGGTCAACCGTATCGGCAAGCGGATCACGGGCGTTGCCCAAGTCGACCTGCCGGGAACCGAATGGGAATTTGTGGTTTTTGACAAGAAGGAACCCAACGCTTTTGCCATGCCTGGGGGAAAAGTCGGGGTTAATAGCGGTTTGATTACTCTCGCAAAAGGGAATGAAGACGAAGTTGCTGCAGTCATAGGCCATGAGGTAGCTCACGTGGCTTTGCGTCACAGCAACAAGAGGATGTCTCAAGCAATCGCAATTGGCTTGGGTGGAGTCATCCTGGAAACCGCGATGCGCAACAAGAGCGATACCGACCGACTCTTGGCAAGAGGAGCCTATGGGGCCGGCACGACTGTTGGTTTGGCTCTGCCGTACTCTCGATCAAACGAGAGGGAAGCCGATCATCGAGGGCTCTACTATTCCGCTATGGCAGGATACGACCCAAGGGCAGCCGTCAGTTTCTGGAAAAAGATGCAAAAGGCAGGTGGAGGAAGAGTTCCGGAGTTTTTGTCTACTCATCCCGATTCCGGAAAAAGGATTGAGTTTCTTGAGTCGCATATGGATCACGCCATGGCGCTTTACAGGCAAGCCAAGCAAGCCCGAGGAGAGAAACCGAATCCATGAGTTCGTTGCTTAATGACCCGACGAAAGCTCTGACCGAATATGTGTCTCACCCGAGCGTCTCCGCGGACCCCGATTTTTCCTCAGGCATCGAGGGTGCCCGGGATTTTGCGTGCGAGCGGCTAGAGGAGCTTGGTTTT
>JAYOII010000397.1:0-2965 GCA_038118685.1 Opitutia bacterium | reverse complement strand
CGCGCAGCAGGCTCTTGAACAAAGGGGGATCGAAGATGCTCTGATCGATGCCGGAGAGTTCAATGCAATCGGTTCACCCATGCGAAAAGATTCTTGGCATATCGCCGTACAGCACCCCAGGCAGGCCAGTCAGATAGCAAAAACCGGATTACAAGGGCGTTGTCTTTCCACTTCCGGAGACTACGCCACCAAATTTTCCGCCGATTACAGGCATCATCATCTGCTCGATCCCCGGACCGGTCTTTCTCCCCTCAAACTTTCGGCAGTTTCGGTCGCGGCTCCTACTGCCCTCGAAGCCGATGTCCTCTCCACCGCGCTGTTTGTTCTCGGCCCTGACAAGGCAAAGGAAATGGCTGAGTCAATGGACTCGGTGGACGCCTTGTTCGTCAGCAAGTCAGGGGAAGTCTCGGTAACGAATGGATTCCCTCTTGTTTGAATTATGTCCCAGCGGATAGACAAGCCACTTGAGACCCGTGCCAACCTGGTTGCTTCATCGCTCGGCAAGCCAAGCATTGCTCTAAGCTCAACTCTCGGATTGTTGCTTTTACCTCTCTGCCTATTGATCGCATGCCTGTCTCCCGCACATGCAAAGATGGTAAAAACAATCGAACTAACGGACCCCGTTTACCCAAAGAAACCCAAAAAAGAACATAGCCTCAGCGTACATTTTGATCCGCGCGGATTTCCAACGGGGTACAGCATGGAACTCATCAACAAGGTGTGCCTGGACGACGTCTGCAAGCTTGTTGAAGTTACAATGCATTGGGATGCGATTGGACTCTACCAAAGCTTGGAATATCCCGAGGGAAAGCCTCTGACGAAGGTGGAACACGAACCCTTCACCCCGGCGGATTACGAGAAACTTGATTCCATCTTAAAAGACAGGGAGTCAATTCTTGACGATCATTCGCTTGGTTTTCTGGCCACCGAAAAGGACGACGAACCTTCCGAAGAAAAGGATGAAACGGATGGACAGGATGTTGATGGTGTTTCCAAGGCTACGCCTGGAGCCGTCAAGGAAGCGGTGGTCAAGGATGCAGCGTGGACTACCTGGGTGCTGTGGAAGTATGCCAATACGGAGCTCGTACCGATCATGCAGGAAATGACCAAGTCCCGCATTTCCCCCGAATTTATGCAACACCTTCTCGATAGTAAAAATTGGCCAAAGATTGAGTTCGTTCTTAACCATTTGCTCGAACAGAAAACCGTAACACCTCGATATATCGACAAGGTGGCTGAAGTAATGCCTTCTGCAGGGATCGATCACATCGAGTTGGCGATGGATTATATCCGGCAGGCGAGCCCGGATAAAAATTCCGGTTACCTTACCCTCATTGCCACTTTGGCCAAGCTCGATGAATACGGCGCCGCCTTGGTTATCGAAGTGCTCGAATCGGATGAGCAACTGGAAAGAAAAACACTCGAGGCCCTTGCGTCGAATCTCGAAAACCAAGACTACTATCCAATACATTTGGCCCTCCGCCTACTTGAAAACCGGGAATTTTTCACCAAGCAAGTGGAGGCGGACGTCGTAAAACTCCTCCGCTCAAAAGACTTTTTTATCGCTCGTCGCGCCAGTGATTTTCTTTCGGACAAGAGGCTTTCTGCTTCGGCAAAAGATGAGCTGCGAGTATTCCGGGCAAAGTATGCCGATCGACTGTGATCCTGAGCCGATCCTTTTGATTACAATGAACTTCAACCAAAGATCTTAGATGAAACTCTCTTTGCTATTCTCCGTCCTTATCAACGCTATGCTGTTCTGCCATGTTTCCCGGGCCGACGATTCAGGAAAAAAGCCCAACGTCGTACTTGTCTTTGCGGATGACCTAGGTATCGAAGCACTCAATGCCTACGGTGGACACGGGGTCAACACGCCTCATCTCGATAAGTTGGCAAAAGAAGGCATGTTATTCAGTCATTGCTTTGCCAACCCGGCTTGCACTCCTTCCCGGGCAGAACTGTTGACGGGCACCTACCCGAGTTTCATTGGTTTCCAGCATGTCTTGGGAAATTGGAAAGACGATCACTACCTGGACCCCAAAAAATTCAACAGTTTTGCCAATCAATTGAAAAAAGCGGGCTATGCCACTGCCGTTGCCGGGAAGTGGAACATCTCCTGGCTGGAACGAAACGACACGGTCAAGGCCTTGGGCTTCGACGAACATTGCCTTTGGCAGATGTTCGATCGGGATGGGGTCAAGAGATCCCGCTTCTATCAACCCTATTTTCGGATCAATGGCTCGATTAAAGAGCAATCGATCGCAGACCGTTTCGGGCCGGACGTTCTTGCTGACTTCATGATTGATTTCATCAAACGAAAGAAGGACCACCCCTTCCTGATCTACTACCCCGCCCTATTGGTTCATACTCCGTACGTCCGGGTCCCCGGTGGTCCGAAAACCAATGCTTTGCCCGATAACAAGCAAAAGAGCGGCACCGAATGTTTCCCCGAAATGGTCGAGTACCTCGACAAGAACGTCGGCAGGTTAATGAAGACGATCAACGAACTTGGAATTCGTGAGAACACAATGGTGATCTTTTGCGCGGACAACGGCACGCATAGCCCCGTGAAATCCATCTGGGGAGAAAAGCGAATCAAAATCAAGGGCGGCAAAATGACGATGACCGACCGGGGGTCGCGCGTTCCCCTGATGGTGAGTTGGCCCGGCAAGATCAAACCGGGCTCGCACTCTGATCATCTCGTCGAATTGGCCGATTTCCTGCCTACCTTTCTTGACCTTGCTTCGGCTTCCGAACCAATGCAACAAGTACACGGTCAAAGCTTCCTGCCGCAGTTACTTGGAAAAAAAGGTCCGTCCAAGGAATGGGTGCATATCGAGTACAAGAAAAACCGGCAAATCCGAACCAAGGAATGGATCTTTACCAATCAGGGAAATTTGATCAAAGTGAACCAACTGGGGCGTCCGGAAAACCGTCCCGAGAAGGATACGGATCACCTCGAAAT
>JAYOII010000396.1:0-2971 GCA_038118685.1 Opitutia bacterium | reverse complement strand
GGAAGATCCCTCGTTGCAAGGTATCAAAACCGGTCGGGTTTGAAAATTATTCAAAAGGACGAACTTCTGCCCCTCAGTCAAGAACCCGAAGATATTCTTGTAACTCAGCGCTTTGGGACGGTCTTGGCAAGAGAGGTTTGGCAACCGAAGGAAATTCAAAGCATTGGCGAATTTGTCGGCATAGGCAGGCGGTTGACCATTCTTCCTCAAGCCGGAGTGGAACTTTATTTTGGAGATGCGAGTAAGTTTTCATTGCGAAGTGTCGATGCCGCCAGCTTCGCCATGCCCGAGAAAAACGTTTTCGACCTGCATTCCGGATCCTTTGTCGTTTCTTCCAACGGGAATGGGAACAGCGCCACGATCAAAAGTCCTTTGTCAACGGTTCAGGTCAGTTGCGATACCCCATTTGCCCTTATGATAGGCATTACGACAAACGGAGGGATCAAGTTCATTGCTCTGGTGGGGGAATGCAAACTTGAGCAGGAAAAACGTGCCTCCTCGGTTCTTTCTCCCGGGGATTTGGTTTTTGCCCTGCCCGAAGGGTTCAGTCGGAAAATGAGTGTCGAATTGAGCACCTTGATGGTTACTTCCAAACTGATGACCGGCTTTGATGATCCTCCCGTTTACCTCAAGAAATTGAGACAGCAAGCGATGATTCAGGCTCTTCGAACCCGCAAGCGATACAAGGCGGTTGTTGGAGATGCGAAGAACAGCGAAGACTTTGAGATCAAAGTCCTTAAGCCCGAGTAAGCTCAGGCCATTCTCCCGAAGATTGTCTTTGTTTGAAAATTCTTGGAAAATTTAAAAATTTCTTCCTGCGGAATGTTTGCCTTGTCGCTCTCGCTCCTTTTTTTCTCTATGGTTGTGTCAGCAGTCATTACGACCGGTCCGAAAACTTTCAGTTTTCGTGGAAAATAGGCGATTTCAAAAGCGCCGCGGTCGAGGCGGAAAATTTGTCCCAAAACGGCCCCAAGAGGGATCGCCTGCTTTACAAGTTGGAGGAGGGCTCGGTCAAACGCTTGGCTGGCGACTTGGACGGTAGTGTATTGGCCTTGCAGGAGGCTTCCGCTGAATACGATCGTTGGTTCGGTGTTCACTTGAAGACGGAGGCCCGGGTTTCCGAAGCCGTTTCGTCCGTTGTTGGTTCGGCCGAATGGAAACCCTATAAATCAAGGGTTTACGAGCGAGTCATGATGAGGGTTTACCAGGCTCTCAATTATCTCCAATTGGATGATAAAGGTCGGGCCCGCGCTGAAATATTCAAATCCAGGCAAGCGATTGAAGATTCCAGGGAGATTTGGAAAAAAGAACTTACGGCGGCTCAATCGAACATGAAAAAGAAAGGCGTTGATCTTGATCAGGGAATCAATGACAAGGGTAATAATCCTTTGAGCGAAGAAAGGATGAGAATTCGGGCCATGGTGCCATCCAATTTGCCCGATTACGTCAACCCGGCCGCGATTTATTTGGAATCCCTCTACTTTCTTAGGACGGGATCCCGGAGAGACGATTTCGAAAAAGCATCCTTTTCCTTGCGCCAACTTTCTGCTCTTTATCCAAAAAATGAATGGATACAAGAAGACTTTTCGGAAGCGAAGAAAGGCATGCCTGCTGCCGATTCGGTTACCTATGTTTTTTTCGAGACCGGTCGAGCTCCGGTTCGCGTAGAAAAGCGTTTTGATCTCCCCATCGTTTTTTTTGCAAACCAAGCCCGGATTCCCTACCTTGGCATCGCTCTTCCCAGTCTCAAGACGAACGATCAGTTCCTTTCGGGTTTGAGAATCAAGGCCACCACGCTGGCCAAACCCATTCAGACCAAAGTCCTTGCGGACATGGATGCGATTGTCGCCAAGGAATTCGACAAAGATTACCCCATCGAGCTTTCCCGGGCAATTTCAGGAGCTCTCGTAAAGGGCGGGCTTCAGTATCTAGCAACCGATTCGGTCAGGTCTGAAAACGATACTACCCGTGCGATTGTCGGTATCGGAGTAAGCCTGCTTGCCCAAGCTACCACGAAGGCCGATTTGCGGGCATGGGGTACCTTGCCCAAGCAAATCCAATTTTGTAAGATCAAGACTCCGGCGGATAAAAAATTGACTCTGGAGGGCGTTGGCGCAACTTTGAAGGAAGAGGTTGCCTTGAATCCTGCTGCCTCCACGAATTTGGTTTGGGTTAGAAGCGTTTCCGCTCACAGCCCTCTCAAAGTCGTCGGCGTTTTTCCCCTCGAGCCCTAATCAAAATGATCAAAAACAGTTCCATTCACTTCCGCTTCTTCCTCACTTTGCTTCTGGTGGCTTTTGTATCCTTTGGTTGCAACACGAATCCAGTTCACCAAACGACGAAGAAAAATCCGGGTGACACCAGTGCCCTTCCTGAACTCAAGCGTGTTTACATGAGCAGTTCCCTGTCCAAGAGCCTGAACGTCGTGAGCATTAACCAAACCAAGGCAAACGAGGATCTCCTCAAGATCCAAGTCAACTTGGAGAATCTTACCAAGAAAGCCCTCAACTTGAATTACAAAATCGAGTGGATGGATGCGGACGGCATCGTAATTAACGACTCTTCCGCAGTATGGATGCCTCTGTACGCGCGGGGAGCCGAAAACGTTGCGGTGCAATCCGTTGCCACCACGCCTAGAGCCAAGAATTTCTGGCTCAAACTTCAAAAAGCCAAGTAATCCTCATAATCCTCAATCACAAGTATGAAACCTTACTTTTTTCGCCTTTCTTGTATCCTAGCCGTATGTTTGCTTTTTTCTTGCAGTGAACGCAGACCCATCGGTCGAAACGCAGATGCCCGCTATATAGAGGACAGCAGTGAGAAAGGCTTGGTCAATCTTGGCAAGATCAACTCTCAGGATTTTACGCGGGCCGCAAACAAATTGCTACAGGATCTGTTTACGACCGGAGCCTTGTCAAAAGCTCCCGATCAACCGGCAATCCTTCACGTTGGAGAAGTCAGGAACGATACC
>JAYOII010000395.1:0-2975 GCA_038118685.1 Opitutia bacterium | reverse complement strand
AAAGATAAGGAACTCCTCCTTGTCGAGGATGATCTCCTCTTGGCCAAGCGCATAACCGCGGCCATCGAAAAGACCGGTGCGGCCGTCACCCATTGCCCAAACCTCGAGCAAGCGGAAAACGCCCTCAACGACCTGTCTTTCGAGGCCGCCCTCTTTGACCTGAACCTGCCCGATGGGGAAAGCTTGGACCTTCTCCGCCGAAAATTGGTCCCCGATTACACCCTGACCGTCCTAATGACGGGTGAAGGCGGAGTTCGATCGGCGGTGGAAGCACTCCAACTCGGAGCGGCCGATTACCTCGCCAAACCCTTTGACCTCGACGAACTGCCCCTCGTGTTCGCGAACGCCGACCAGCGACGAAAAAATGCCCGGATCCGCCAACACGAAAAGGAACGCGACCAAAGGAAAAGCCAAAACCTTTTCTTCGAAAGTTCTTTTGCAGAGGATTTGAGCAAGTTGGAAAAGATTCTCGAGGCAGACAGGCGTCTCTCGGTCAACCTTCCGCCCCTCCTGATTGACGGACCAACCGGTTCGGGCAAATCCACTTACGCCCGTTGGGTTCATGAGAATGGCCCCCGCTCGGATTTTCCTTTTGTTGAGCTCAACTGCTCGGCCATTCCCGAAAACTTGATCGAATCCGAACTGTTCGGCCATGAAAAAGGGGCGTTCACCGATGCCAAGAACACCCGGATCGGACTTTTCGAGGCCGCCCACCAAGGAACCCTCTTTCTCGACGAGATCGCCAGTCTGTCTCTTTCCTCCCAAGCCAAGGTCCTCCTCGCCATCGAAAACGGAATCGTACGGAGAGTCGGAGGGACGAAAGAAATCAGGGTGGACGCAAGGATCATCGCCGCCGCCAACCAAGATCTTCGGGAAATGATCAAACAGGGAGGGTTCAGGGAGGATCTCTTTCATCGTCTGGACCTTCTGCGCATAAGCATCCCTCCTCTCGCCAGCCGGGAGGAAGGAATCGTGAAGCTCGCCAATCATTTTCTCATCGCACTTAGCCAGAAATACAAGCTTGCAAAACCAAGCTTGTCCGAATCGAGCCAAGCTCAAATCTCAGGCCATTCTTGGCCCGGCAACGCCCGTGAATTGATCCACGAACTGGAACGAGCCTTGGTAATGAACGAAAAGGGACAGGATCTGGAGCTTGCCGTTTCAGGTCTCGCGAGACCAGAGGGAGCGAAACCCCAAGATGCGGGCGACTGGTTCAATGCGAACTTCAGGTTCCCAGACGAGGGCTTTGACTTGGAGAAGGAAATCCTCCGATTGATCGAAGCCGCCATCGAGCAAGCCGATGGCAATGTTTCGCTAGCAGCCCGACTCCTGGGCGTTCCACGCGACTTCGTCAGATACCGTTTGCAAAAGAAATAAGAATTGGGCGATATTCCCCAGCGCACCCCCGCAAGCTGGGCAATATTACCCAAAGGCTGGCTTAAAAATTATCAATTTCAATTAGACGAAAAGATTCATCTCCCTCACCATAAAATACTTACAAAAACAGAAATGATTGGCGCGACAAATGATTAGAATTTGGGCACTTTCCTTACTCAAATAAACCTAGAATCATGAAAAAACTAATCATTGCACTCTTCGCGAGCTTCCTATTTTCGCCCTTCGCCTATTCGGTAAGTGAGCCGGAAATCCCCATTCCCACCGATCCGACCGGTGAAGGCGCAGAAAAGCCCGAGGTGGGTCGACCCGCACCCAAACCCTTTCCTCCGCACTGGGGTAAGCCACCGGCCGCCCAGACCAAAGACATGCGTCCCCTCCCCGGTGGGTTCGGAATGGGCAGTTCAACACTCGCTCGTTGGATCGGTGAAAACCTTGCAAAGGATAAAGCGGATGGCAAGGACCCGGAAAAGCCCGAAGTCGGGCGTCCTGAGCCCCGTTTCCCTGCTCATTGGGGGCGTCCTCCGGAAATCCAAACGGCGGATCACGTTGAGCTTCCCGGTGGCTTCGGAATGGGTAGTTCCTCCTTGGCGCATTGGATTAAGGAGAACATTGCGGAAGACATGGCCAATGGCATAGGTCCTGGCAAACCTGAGGTTCTTACAGACCAGGAAAAACTCGATCCGCGCAAGTTTGAAGCCGAGGTACTCAAAGAAGTAAAAGAAGGCACGGTCTCAAGAGAAGACGCCAAAAAGAAGTTGGATGCCCTCCGCGGCGAAATGGAGAAGCGCGGCGAATTCAAGCGCCCCAAGCGCCCTCAAAAACCTGAATTGTCCACCGAGGTAAAAGACAAGCTCAACGACATAAAGTCCCAACAGGATGCCTTGGCCAAGGAAATGAAGATCAAGTTGGACGGTCTCAAAAAGGACGGAGCGACCAAAGAGGAAATGCGCCAAGCCGTCCATGCCTTCCAAAAGGATAACAAAGAGCGACTCGAGGCAATCAAGGATGCCCACAAAGAAATTCACCAATCACTCAAGGACGCCCGCCCCCAAAAACCGGAGCGACCCGAATTGACAGCCGAAATCAAGGCCAAGGTCGAGGTTCTCAAAGAGAAACAAAAGGAGCTGCACACGGCCCGCAAGGATCTGCATGAAAACCTCAAGGACAAGTCCAAGGAAGACCGCGAGGCCTTGATTGCCGAGTTCAAGGAGGCCAACAAGGCCAAACACGAGGAGATCAAAGCCAAAGCCAAGGAGGTCAAGGAAGAGATCAGAGCGTTGGTCGAAACCGAAGCAACCCGCACCTCGGATCTTTGATTATTTGGCAAAACGCGACGACGATCGGTTAAACGAAACCTTCGCTCGGTCGAGAAACTTTAAAGAGAGGCGGATTTGTTTCCGCCTCTCTTTTTTTTGGCAGGAGTGCAATTGGCGCAACCTCGAATTATGATTTCCCCCGATCCAAGAATTCCCTACAAAGAAGGCTTCGTTGATTCCAAATTCCATTGACCCGCAACCCTTATATTTCATTCGCCCCGGTCCTCCGGCTTCTATTGTCTGCTTCATTCGCTCCAATGC
>JAYOII010000394.1:0-2976 GCA_038118685.1 Opitutia bacterium | reverse complement strand
AGACAGGTCCCTTCCGGCGGTCATAATTATAGCTTCTCACTTGATCCCACTTCGAGAACCAATGAAAACCCTCCGCCAATTCGGACCAAAAACCTTCGGGATCGTCTATGCTTCTTTGATAAAGGGACAGGTAATCGTTCATGCTTCCGACGTGCGATCCTTCGGAAACGCCGGGTGGCGGGGTTACTAATTCGCTGGATTCGGAATCACTCATAGCTGCTCTGAAATTATACGTTATTTAAAAATATGAGAGTTAGGCGATTGCCCTCGACTTGTCGATGCGCTTTTACATCGAATCGTATGCTTGCCTCCGAATTGGAATTCGAACTTCCCCCTGAGCTCATCGCCCAGTCCCCGACCGACCGGCGGGACCGGTCTCGTCTGCTCGTCTACCGCAGGAGGGAAAGGAAGCTCAGCCATCATTATTTTCACGACCTGCCCGACCTTTTGCCTCCATGCCTCCGCATTTTCCGTAACGACGTGTCGGTCCTCAAGGCGCGCCTCTCCGGGAAACGCCCGACAGGAGGCTCAGTCGAGTGCCTGCTCCTTCGCCCGGAAGGCACATTGGAAAACACTTGGCGATGCCTGCTCAAGCCCGGGGGAAAGACGGCCCGAACCGGTAAGTTTTTCCTGCCGGACGAATATGAAGCCACCGTTTTGGAATCCCTCCCCTCGGGCGAGTATCTCGTAAAGTTCGATCTCGAGAAGGATGACAACCCGGCGGGTCTCGCCGAACGAATTGGGGTTCTCCCCCTGCCCCCTTACGTGCAACGCCCGGCCGATGACCGGGACGAACTCAGGTACCAGACCGTTTATGCCAATTCCGAAAACCGCACGGCCGTGGCCGCCCCCACCGCAGGCTTGCATTTCACACCCGAGATCCTCGATATATTGGAAGAAAACGGTCACTCCGTTCATGACCTGACCTTATCCGTCGGACTTGGCACCTTTCGGCCGATCGAAACAGAAAGGATTGAGGACCACCCCATGCATGCCGAAGAATATTCAATCGGTCCAAAAGCAAAGAATGCCCTCCTTGCCAATGACCGGAAAACGCTTGCAGTCGGGACCACTTCCGTACGGACAATCGAGCACTATCTTTCCTTTCCCGACTCAGAACCCGAAAAAGCAACCGTTGGGCAAGCCGACCTGTTCATTCGTCCTCCTTATTCCTTTAAAGGGGTGGATCACTTGCTTACGAATTTCCATCTGCCGGGCTCGACCTTGCTTTGTCTGGTCTCCGCTTTCCTTTCGCCAGGCAAAGAGGATGGCTTGTCGACACTCAAGGAAATCTACGCCCAAGCCGTTGCCTTGGAATACCGATTCTTCAGTTATGGCGATGCAATGCTGATCTTGTGATGGAATTGGAATTGAATTTGTAATCGACACCAAGCCAAAACCAAACCTAGATTTTGATGGTGGCAAGATTCCGACTACCCCTCGTTCGCTCTCTTTTGGCAGGTTGCTTTTCAATCTTCACACCCGCTCTGTGGGGCAATGCCTTCACAATCTCCACGACCTTGCCGAACGATCTTCAATCCGCATCCTCGGTTTTTTCAAAATACGTCGAGGTTTTCGGTCTTCGGGTTCTGGCAACCTCGAGCGTATCCGATGCCAAAGTTCTTCACACCGCAAACGTCTTGGCCGAATATCTAGACAATGATGAAAATGGCTTAATCGACCAAGCGGAAGTCCTGACCTCACTCGTTGGCCCCTCCAATGCCACAATTTCGACCATGGTGCTCTTTGCATCGCAAACCGAACAGGATTCTTTCGACTCCAGCTTGGCGAAGCTGGAAACAATCATGTCCCGCACGCAAAATTTATTTGCCGATGAAATTTTCGAGAATGGAAGTCAGGGAGAAAACCGGGATGCGACCTTGGAGGAAGTCTTGCATTTGGTTACGGACAAAGGATGGGACGAGGCATTCCCCTCTGTTTGGGGCGAGAAAAAGGGAAGCAGCATCGCAAACGCCATGGACAACGCCCGGGGAGGCTATTTCGAAACCGTCCCAACTTCTTATCCTGCCAATGCATGGTATACCTATGACGACCAAACTGCTGACTATGCTACGCAAGTAACCGAGTACGTCTATTGGGCGACCACCACCTACTTGGGCGGTCAAAATTGGAGCGGCCGGGTTCATTCGAACTACGACAACGAATGGAAGCTCATCACGCAGGCAGAACTCAACACCACCGACCCGGCAGTCGTCTCTCTTCTGACTTCATCGAGTTACAACTTTCCGAGTACCCAACTTCCCGACGGCAACTATTCCGTGCCGAGCGTACGCGCGGGTGCTTCCTTTACGACAACAAGCGGTTGGAAAAACAGTTCCTGGTTCGGTTACTTTTATGATCCGGGCAACAATTGGGTTCACCATCAGTATCTCGGATGGCTCTACCCCGTTGACTCAGGCTCGAGCGGCGTATGGTTTTATCACTCGAACTACGGTTGGATGTGGAGCAACTCCACCGCCTATCCATGGCTTTACTTTTATTCCCTTTCCGGTTGGAGATACTTTCTCTCCGGCAAAGGCTTTTACGAAGGCGATACCGACGTCTGGACAGCGATGGATAGTTTCTCGGTGGAAACTGCGCAAGACCCGAACAAGAACAACTCGAGCCAGACCGGATATGGAGATGAAAAAAACGCGACCGTATGGAGTTCCACGGCAGACGCATCGGTGTCCCTGTCCCACGCGACTTCCAATGGCAATTCGATCCTGTCTCTCATCAGTAACTTATTGCCGAATTGGAACATTGCGAACGAATCCGATCATTACGTCACCACGCCTTCGGCTCAGAGCGAGACCGTGGAGATCATTCTGCATCCTGACTCCACGGCCAGTTTCCACAACGAACTGGTGGTCTACAATCCCACCTTCAGTGACGTCGCCTATATTGGACGACCCAACAATTCGCTCCCCGATTACACCCACTGGGATTCTTCCACCCCGCCAAAGGAATTGCTCG
>JAYOII010000393.1:0-2997 GCA_038118685.1 Opitutia bacterium | reverse complement strand
TAAGAAAACAGAGGAGTTTTTCTTTCGTAGGTATGGTAGGTTTCATGACTGTTATTCGTGAAAAGGCTAGGACTTTGAAAAAGAGTTCAGCTTGGACATGGAATCACAAGCATTTTTTGTCATTTGTGGATAAATAATGGAGCGGACACCTGCAGAAATCATAAGGGTGTCGGAAGCAAGGATCTTCAAACAAAGAGGAAGGCAAGCTCGAAGGAAAGCGAATACCCACTTCAATATGCGAAAATCTACCGCTTTTTTGCGTCAGAGCCCAAAGGGTCGTCCCCCCCCCCTGATACGGAAGGAACTTGATTGACTGAACCGACCCGTTCTAAGCGAAGAGCTCTTGCACCGCTCTTCCGCCCTTGCGAATGAGGCGCATCGGACGCTCCAAGGGAGTCATCACTTCCTTGCGCCCGTCTATGCCGAGAGCATGAAGAACGGAGGCATGGATATCATGCGGTTTGACCGGACGATCCTCCGGCATGACGCCATCCTCATCAGATGATCCGATCACTTGTCCGCCCGCAACCCCTCCTCCCGCCATAAAGCAACTGAATACCTTTGCATGATGATCACGACCGGCGTTCTGGTTGATTCGCGGGGTTCGTCCGAATTCGCTGAGCATAAGAACGAGTGTCTTTTCGAGCATACCGGAGGAGGCAAGATCTTCGATCAAGGAAGCCAAGGCGGGATCCATGATCTCGCCGTGGTTGCGCATGGCCTCGAAATTATTGCTATGGGTGTCGAATCCTCCCCGGTTGACCTGAACGAAACGCACCCCGGTTTCGACCAATCTCTTGGCCATAAGGGCTCCGCGCCCGAAATCGGTATCCCCGTAGCGCTCGATGGTCTTCGGGTTCTCGTTTTTAAGCTCGAAAGCCTTGAGGGCCGGACTGCGCATCAGGGAAACGGCATCATCGACCGCCGTTTCGTTGGCCAGCATTTCTTTGGCTCCGAACTTGGACGAGGCCCGCTTGTTCATGCGGGCGAGAACCTCGAGCCTCTTGTTTCCACGCAGCTCGCCGATCCCGGCGGGGAACTGAAGATAAGGATCTTTTTCGCCCGGTTGACCGACAAAATAAGCGGAACATTTTTGACCGAGATAGCCGGCTCTGGGCGCTTGCCCGCTCACCGTCACAAAGGCCGGAAGGTCGCCCAAGCGATCCTTTTCATGCACGACTATGCTTCCAAGCCCGGGGTGCACCAAGTTGGCGCTCTGCCCGTAACCCGTCTGCAGTTCGTAAGTAGCGCGACCATGATCTCCATTCGTGCCCGCAATGGAACGAACGAGGGAACAATGATGCATTTGTTTGGCAAGCTGAGGGAAAATTTCACTGATTTGAATTCCGTCCGCACTGGTGGAAATGGGATCGAATTCACCCTGAGTCGGCCTGCCCGGTTTGGGATCCCAAGTATCGATATGGCTCATCCCGCCTCCGTTCCAGAAGAGAATGACGTGCTCGGCCTTCACCGGACCGTCTTTCCCTCCGGCGCTTAGCAATTGAGACACCGGCATGCCCAGCAAGGTGGCGGTACCGGCGAATCCGTGAAGAAATCGGCGACGGGTGAGAGCGTAATCCGAACAGTGCATGGCGTTCCTTGGTTTCGTTTGTGAGCTAAGGGATAAACTTGAATTCGTGGCTATTGAGCATGGCCCAACGCAAGTCGGCCATTCCCTCGAGGGGGGACTCACCGAGCAAAGCGAGGCCTTCCTCGGATTCCTGCTTGCTGGGTTCCCGGGTAAAAAGCGAAAGATAAGTCTGCCGAACCGCCTCGGAAAGATTTCTGTCGCTTCCCGTCAACAACCCATGGATCGACTCTTGAGGACCCACCCGGGCGGCCTCGTGCGTGAGTTTGCCATTAAGCATCATGAGAGCCTGTCTCATGGAAGCCTCGGAGTTCCTGAAGTCGCCCAACCTGTCCCTTCCGGGTTGTCCGAAAATTCGCAGAAAGTGATCCGGAGCCGCGGGGGTGGCCATCCGGAAGGAACTGGAATAGCGCGGGTTGTCATCAACGGTTTGTTCCTTGTAGACGTATTTGTATTTGCCCCTTCTTCTTGGCTGGGCATTCATTCTGGCCATTGTCATGGCCTTCAGCTCCTCGTTCGAGCGCATCCGCATGGACTTGATTTCGTCCTTCACGTCGTTCGGGGAAAGAAGGGCTCCGAAATCAAGCGCTATGCTCTTCTCCAGGTCGTAGCCGCCCCCTTGGGGTTTCATTGCAGGAGCGGCTTGCATGGCGGGAGTCGCAGATGGATCGGGCGAAGCATCGGCTTTGCCCTTGGGCGCCTTTTCGTCCGCAAGGTAGACCCGCTCGCGGACCATGACGGTCTTCTGGTTGGCCCCCGCAGGCCACTTGTAATCAGTCAAATTCCCCGCAACCGCAATGCTGTCGAAGAGCGCCTCCCCGATCATGCGGCGGGTTGTGCCGGCGACAAAGGCCCGTTCGGATTGGAGCCGGACTTTGGCCGGACTCCCGCCGTCCAGACGTCCGCGCGAGTAGGCGTCCGAGGAAACCACCAAACGAATCATTTCCTTGAGGTCATATCCCACCGCAACGAATTCCTTGCGCATAAATTCGAGTGTATCGGGGTGGCTGACGGCTTGGTACTCGGAATAATCGTCCACCGGTTCGTAAATCCCCCGCCCCATAAGCTCGGCCCAAAGCCGGTTGACGAAATTTTGTGCAAAATAACGATTTCGGGGGTGGGTGACGAGTTTCGCGAGCTCCTTCCTGTTCTCGCTGGCCTTGTACAGGTCGCCTTTGACGTCAATGGATTCATTCAGCAGCTTCAAGTCGGCATCGGGGTCGAAACCGCCCGGAGCCCGCTTGCGCGAAGCAACCTCGATGGTGGCCTCCGTCCCGTCAAGAAGAGAGTCCAAAGACTCCGCTTCCCTAGCCTCGACATGGGATTGGCTTTCCGCGGTGCGCTTGCGCTCCAAGCGTACCAGGTGGGCCGGCTTTTGTTCGAACTTTTCCAAGAGGAAGGGGAAGCTC
>JAYOII010000392.1:0-3015 GCA_038118685.1 Opitutia bacterium | reverse complement strand
AGTCCCACGCCGAGGCAAGCCTTGGCGGCACTTGCGATGAATTCTCTTCTGTTAAGCTCGTCGAGTGTCGATAGGTCGGATTTCATAATTTTAAGTTACAATGATTTTTCTTAATTAACAAACATGAATTCATGGCTGTTCAAAAGGGTCCATACAATGTCCTTGTGGAAATCCTCAACCTTTAACTTATTGATCATTTCCTTGAAGTCTTTGAGTTCGCGAGCGTCTGGTTTACGCTGGAGAATCGCCAAAAAGGACAGTTCAATCTTTTCCTCGACGCTTCCTCCCTTGGCGATTTCGTTCATGACGACGGACTTTTTGTTGTTTACCAAACTGGTTTCAGCATAACCGTTTATCATGGCGAGAACCTGATTAACGGCCGCTTCTTTGTGCGAAACTTGAATTTGGTCGCGAGGTGAACCTCCGAATTGAAGAATGACGTGACCGCGGGGGGCGGGATCCCCAACCTCAGAGGCCCGCAAAGACTTCATGTCCCGGGTGGGCGTGCCTTTGCGCTTGTAGGATTCGTTTCCTGAGGAAGCGACGGCATCCTTCATCCCCATTCCCATCATGTTTCCGGAAGGCAAGGGCAGGGAAGCGGCGAATTTGTTTTTGCAACCATTGCAACAGAAAGCGACGGTCTCTCCTCTTTCGTTCTTGGCGGTAATCGCAGGATCCGCTCTACGGTCGGGTTTGATGGGGCACATTTCGTTGAGTGGAGCGGTTTTGGCAGCTGCCATGGATGCCTTTTTGGCAGAGGCTGGCAAGGCTGCGGTAAACTTGTTTTTGCAACCGTTGCAACAGAAGGCAACCGTTTCACCCTTTTCGTTTTTGGCCGTTATGCCGGGGTTGGCTTTGCGGTTGGTTTTGATCGGGCACATTTCATTGACCGGAGGCGATGCGGCGGCCATTCCCATGGCGGGTTTGCGGGCCTTGTACTTGGCCATGACCTCTTCAAAGATGTCTTCGGCCTTCATTTGCGAGTAGCGCTCGAAACGACTGAATCCATCTTCCGGGGCCCGTTCGTTGATTCGGGTGTCCAAATCGGGATAGTTCAAGGAGACCAAGGAATCCCACAATTGCTCTCCGGACATTCTTTCGAGAACGGGACCTTGGTAAAAATAGGGTGAGGCACCCCTCTTGGGGAATTTTGGGTTGGGACCCGCAATGACCCACTTGACTTCCAGAGGGAGGGATTCGTCCTTCGTGTCGCGAGAATTGATTTCTCGGGTGGGGGCGGCACGCTGAAAGGCCTTGGTGTTGTAAACAATACGAAGAAATTCTTTCATGTCGTAGTCCAAAGCCACCATGAGCTTTTCCAAGTGGAGGAGGAGTTTGGGGTCGGTGGGAAGAGTGTCGTCGTACATATTGTCGACGGGCTCAATCAAACCTATGCCAAAAGCTGTTTTCCAAAGACGGTTGGCGATGACGGTGGAGAAGCGCGGGTTGTCGGGGGAGGCAAGCCAACTGGCGTAGGAAGCGCGCGAACCTTTTTCCTCAAGGTTTTCATCCAGTTCAACGACGAGTCCGAAGATCGTCTTGGCCTCAAGCTTCTCGCCTGGTTTGGCATTGTCGTACTGATAATCTTTGGGCAGGGCTATGGATCCTTTTCCCAGATCGTCCAAGCCTGGATCAAGGATGTCCGTGACATATTCGAAAGCCCTGCGGATCTGATTCCTATCCTCCTCGTTTTCTCTTTGAACGGCCCTCGCCATTTTGTTAAGCTTACTGAGTTCTTCGTTTTTTCGAGCTACGTTGCCGACACCGTTGGTGAAAGCGGCCATCTCGTAAAATTGTTTTTGCGTCCAACGATCAAAAGGATGGTCGTGGCATTGGGCGCATTCGAGGCTGGTGCCTAGGAAAACGCGTACAGTGTTGGCCATGTTGTCCAGCCCCATGCCTTGATCGCGGTAAAAATAACCGACGGCTCCATTTCCTCTTTCCCACATTGGGCCGGTGGAAGAGAGCATTTCCTTGACCCATAAGTCGTAGGGTTTGTTTGCTGCAATCGAGTCCTTGAGGTATCGGACGAAAGGATAGCCATCGTTGAATTTGTTGTTGACCCGAGTTTTGGCCCGAAGGATGTCCGCCCAGTAAATGTACCAATTCTTGTTGTATCCCTCGGATGACAAGAGTTCGTCGATCAGTTGACTTCTCGCCTTGCGATCTCTTTTGGCCAAAAACCTTTGAGTCTCTTCCAAAGTGGGAATGCGTCCTATGATTTTGAGGTAGGCCCTCCGCAGGAAGGTTTCGTTCGATATTTCCTTGTTCGGACGCTGGTTGTAAGAACGAAGTTTGCCGAGAATCAGGTTGTCGATGTATTGAGCGTTCAACGCAAGGTCCCGCTCGCTGAGGGGGCGGGAAAAGGTAGGCAACGCGTCATGATTGGGCGGAAAGTTGTTCTTGACGAAAGCTTGGTCATCGAGGGTGAAGATCGAAAGGTCTATGCGAAAAAGCTGGTTGTCACTCGAACGCTTGAGAAGGACGGTTCCATCTTCAAAATACTTGATGAGTTCCCCGTTTATTGCTCTGCCGGTTTTGGTATGAAAATCCCGATTTGCGGAGAAACCAATCGTGGTAAAGAGAAGTGTTAAAAAAAATAACGAAAACTTTGTCATTCTCATGGGTCGTATATTTGTCCAGATTGTTGTGTTCATCAAGCGTAAAGTACCAAAAGTCTTCATGCTAACTCGTTTTGCGTTATGATGTGGCATCCTTCAATGAAAATTCTGCCGGTCGTTCGCTTTTTTGGACAAAAATTCGATCGGACGTTTATCGAACCCCATTTTGAGAGTCTCGGAAAGAATCGCCCTTCGAATTGGGTACGGACTTTCAACCGTGGTCGGGGCGGCGCCCACTGTACTTTCTTTGTTTGTATTCACAGGGATCACCTTCTTTACGGCAAAAATAGATCAAAGGTTACGATTTCCGCCTGCTTTTCTCGGTGACATACCCTCGATTGTCCTGCAAGTGATTCTATGTCAGTATCTTTTGCCGTATGATTGAGTCCGGGCG
>JAYOII010000391.1:0-3066 GCA_038118685.1 Opitutia bacterium | reverse complement strand
TGTTCGGAGATTTTCTTCTGCGTATCATCAGAACTTCATCTTCCTTGTTGCGGATGAAGAGTAGGCAAGATATCTTGAATTCCATAATTTAGGCTTGTTAAAAGTGCCTTTGTAAAGAAAGGATGTTGAGACTCCAAACCTTAACTCACCTTACCCTATGAAATTACTTACGTTGAAATTGACCCTTTTGCTTTTCCTGTCGTTCGTTGGCAAAGTTTATTCGGCAGAAGACGAGTTTGTCAGGCTGACGGACAAAGTAACCGTAACCAAGGCCACGGACAATTGGCTCAAAGCCACCGTTTCGTTTGCTCTAGTCAAACATCCCAAGCTCGAGACCGCTCAAAGAAGTCGTCCTGCCACCGTGGAAGAGGCGCTGAACGTGGAGTATCTTGATAACGTAAAAGTGAAGCTCTACCTTTGCTTCAGCAACGAATACAAGAAAAAGTTGATTAAAAACTCCAGGTTGCAGGATGCTCTGTTTTATCAATATTACAGTGCCGAGATCGAATACCTGACCATCAAGATCGACAGGTCGACCAAGACTGCGAACTTTCTTTTGCCAGCCCCGCTTGCCGAGCGTGACGGGTTTTACAAGGGAGGCTACGTCAAACTCATTGGTTATGCGGTGGAGATTTCCCAAAATGGCGTGCCCTTCGAAATGAAGAACAGCATCTCCTTTGACAAATACGACCGCCAAGAAGATATTCTGAGAAAATTCAAGGAACAAGCCGCAGCCAACGCCGACAAGAACAAGGGAATTCTTATTCCCGCGCACGTCGTCGACTCCTCCTACCTTGATCCGTCTTCGGCTTACAAGAGGCAAAACGACACCGGTTATTGACAAGAAGGCGAAGCTTTAGTTTGTACTAAAACCCCAATCTCGTGTCGGAAAAAAAGGAAATAATAATCAATTGCGGAATATCCCAAGTTTCAGCCGGGATCTTCAGCAAGCAGGGCGAAAGCATCCTTCTTGAGCAAGTTGGGTTGGAGACGCTGCGCTACAATTATTCGAGTGAAGAACAGTGGTTGGACTGTTTTGCGGATGGACTCAAAAACCTCTGCGCCCGCGAAAAGATCAAAGGCGATGCGAGGTTTATCTTTCCAGGCTGCCTGCTGCTTACCAAAACCATCCGTGTCCCGCACGTGGAAGAGGAAAAGCAGAAGAAAATCGTTGCCTTTGAGCTCATGCAAAAGATGCCGGTTCCACTCACTGAACTTATTTGGGACTATCAGGTCATTGACGACGATGGCGTAGAGCAGGAAATTTTGGCCTTTGCGGTTAAACCGAAGGTTGCGGAGGATTTTTGCGAACGGGTTATGGAAATCGGATTGAACCCAGTCCAAATTACACCGGCACCCGTATTGGATTACAATGCCATGCGGGCCTCAGGAATCGGGCTTGATAGCGGCGAGACACTCGTGGTTAACATAGGAGCCAGATCAACCAATCTTCTTTTTATCAATCCAACAGGTTTTCTTCTCCGCCCTCTTTCGATAGGAGGCAATTCTCTCACACAGAATATTTCCGACAATTTGGGCACTCAATTTGAAAAAGCCGAGGAAATAAAAAAGAATTATTTTTCAGGAGCCGTTGCTTTTTCCGCCGATGATCCGAGCGTACAATTATTGGAAAACTGCGCTAAACAATTCTTGGCTCGGCTCAGCCAAGAAATTACCCGATCCCTTGTTACTTACAAGCGCTTGAAAAAAGGAAAATCTCCCAGTAGAATGTTTCTTGCCGGACGCGGAGCGCTCCTAAATCAACTTCCTGAGTACTTGAGTCAAAGTCAACGACTTGACATTGATTATTTTGATCCATTGCAAGCTCTTCTTCTGTCCGATGGCATAAGCCAGGAAATGCGCTACCTCCTTCCTTTCATGCTTAGTGAGCCAGTCGGGTTGGCTTCTTCGATATTTTCCTCTACCTCGAGTGATCGGTCCCCTTTGACCAAAACGATCAATCTTCTTCCGGAAAGCAAGCTAACCAATCTTAATTTTAAAAGAAAACAACCTCTTTTGTTGGTCTCGGCGTTACTTCTTTCACTGACCCCTCTTCCCGCGTTGTGGACTAATTATGAAGACACCCAAGAGCTCAAAAAAGAACTTGCCGAGGCTAAAGGAGAACTTGATGAAGTCAAGGAAGGGCTTTACGGAATGGAAAGCAAAAGCGAGACTCTTGATTTCCTTCATTATTTCACAAAAGAGGTGCATGCGAGAAATGAGGTCTACCAGAACGAGTCCAAGAGCTTGTGGAAAGTGCGGGTCATTCTTAATCACCTCCAGAATTCTCTTGAGTATGAAGACATATCCGACACATGGTTCGATGAGTTCAGAATTATTGGCCTCGCCCAAGATCTACAGAGATCTCCCTCACGCTCGGCTGTAGAACCAACACCTATTCTTAAACTTTCGGGTCGTTACCTTGTTCGACCAACCGTGGATTCAAGCGCCGATAAGGCTCAATTGAGTGACAACCTCATTGAGTTAAACCAGAAAAAGCAAACGGCTTTGACCAAGCACTTGGAAGATCTCCCCATTATTGACGAGTTAAAAAGCAAAAAATTTCAAATTTCCGACAAGGGAGACTTGTTAAACAAATACTATACCTATTTTGAGTTCGAAATCATTCTAAATTGAATCATCCCGTAATGAAATTCGTTCGAAACAACTTGGTTTTTATTCTTTTTTCCGGAGTGTTTGGACTCCTTTTTCTCACTTTATTCGGTCTTTCATGGTTTTTATCCGGTAGTGGCGAAGAAACCAAAACCAAGATCGATGAGATCAGAACGGAGATAGAAGACCTCCATTATGATAAACTTCCGTACGTCAGCCTTGAGCACGATTTGAAATTAGCCACTGCCGACTTGGACAAGCTTGCTTCAGACGAACGCGCTCAAAACCGTTTGTGGAAGACAGTTCTTGCTCCGGAAACGAACATTGCCATCAATTGGAAACCCAAATCCGAGGAAGTCATCAACTCGACTCTCATCCGTCAGTTCGCCCGACTTACCAAATTGTGCAGCGACAAAAACGTCGCGCTTCCCGGAAGTCGGGACCAGGGTTCCG
>JAYOII010000390.1:0-3078 GCA_038118685.1 Opitutia bacterium | reverse complement strand
CGGCCGAATCCATTAATTCCAATTTTAGTAGACATTTACGTGATATTTGTAGTTATGATAAGCTCGAAAGAAACGAACAATCAAATGGAGAATGCCCCGAGAATGGCAAGGCTTTAAGTGAAAAATTATCCATTGGCAACGAGTGTTATTCAAGTTCAAAGGGCAAGAAAGGTTAGAATGCCCGGAGGTAGTATGGCAAAAAACCAAGCCAAAACCCTTTTTTCAGGAGGAAAAAACCCTCTTGGTTTGCCATGCGATCTTCGAAGTTCTCCCAAGCGCCAGGCAGAATCCAGCATTGAACCAAAGTCCTCAGCGAGTACGAGTTCAGCTTGGCCTCCTCGAAGACTCTTTCCAGATGGTAAACCCCGAAGACGCTCGAACAACGAACCCGGAGCGTCAACTCGCTGACGATGACGGGCAAAGAAGGTAGGTTGCGACCGATCTCTCGAATCATTGATTTGTAATCAACCCAATACTCGTCGGTAACAATGCCGCATCCAACCGCTTGATTACCCAAAGTCGGACACAAAATAAAAAAATGTTTTCAGGGTTACAAACCAAACGAAAAAGCTAAATAAAAATTGATCGGACAAAAAAACTTAATTTCTCGTCTTTGAAACAAACCCGGACAAGTAGCGGACTAGGAGCTGCCGTCGAGAATCGCGCAAAAATCTTCCGTCACCTGAAGTTCTCTTTGGACGTCCTCAATGAGGTTATCGAGTTGGTAGATATTCAATCGCGCGAGCAACGCATCGGAAGGAGCGACCGGGTTCTCGTGCCCGCTGAAGCCGAAATGCATCTTGTTGACAACCCAATTGGCCAAGATGACCAAATCAATCAAGTCGCTTTCTTCACTGCCTGCATGAATGTTTTGCCTAAGTTCAGGGTTTGATTCGTGGTGCCAACGAACCACGCCCTCGACCGCAGTGGAGAGGCCCCAATGACGACAGATCAGATAACCAAGATAATCGTGCCGTGGAGTATGGTTGTTGAGCTCGGCCTGAAAGAAGTTGATTTTCTGATCCAATGCGGTCTGAGAATCCATGAGAAACTTGTTGTCGTTGTCATCCTCGTCGAGCTTGAAGCGAGCCACTTTTCCAATGTCGTGAACCAAGCCACAAGTGTAAGCGGTTTCATGCCATGATTTGCCGAGATATTTGGCGATCGAACGGGAAGCGGCGGCGACTCCGAGGCTGTGCTTCCAAAGACCTTCAAGAGAGAATTTTTGCTCGGCTCTTTCCTGAGTCGAAAAAGCCTTGAAGACCGAAGTCGTCAAAACCATGTTTTTGATTTTTTCAAAGCCCAACATGCCGATCGCCTCATTTGCATCGGTTACTTTTTCGGAGCGACCTTGGCGAAAAAAAGAAGTGTTGGCCACCCTGAGGATTTTCATGCAAATCGCCTGGTCGGAGACCATCACTTCTTCGACCTGTTGGGTCGAATTGTCCGGGTTCTCCAAGACGTTGGTCAACTCGTTGACGATAACCGGCAAGGTTGGGAGGTTTTTTTGAATCCGATTAATCAAAAGCTCGTAATCAATCATAATGCGATCAGATTGCATAAATTAGTTGTAAGAAATAAGAATTGATTCAAGGTCGAACTTACTGGAAACCGAACTTTTTCACCCTGAAAAGCACCCAGCAGGACATACCAAGGCACGATATCAGGAAATAATCGGAATGCCCCGTCGAGGTCAAGGAAGATGCGGACGGAATATTCAAGTCGACAGTCGATGCTCCTTGGAAATAGGTGCTGCCGTTTTCGTCTCTCAAAACCTGCCTTTGATTGCCCCTTTGATCAATCCAACCGGACCATCCTGCAGTGCCGCAGCGCAAAACAGGTCGGCGGGTCTCCACCGCACGCAAGACCGAGTGCGCAGCGTGTTGCTCGGCGCACCCTTCACGCCCAAACCACGCGTCATTCGTGCAAACGAAAAGGAAATCGGCTTCCGCCCGCACCGTTTCCCGAACCAAGGAAGGAAAAATATCCTCATAGCAAATCAAGGTCCCGACCGCAAAAGCATCCCTGCCCTCTTCCGCCTTCCGAACCTGAAAATTGAACGGAACCTTGCCCTCACCGAAAGTACCGATCGGTCCGACCAGTTTTCTCAACCCCGGAATCAATCGGAAAGGGAAAGGCACGTACTCACCGAAGGGGACAAGCGTTCTCTTTGCGTACCATTCGGGTGAAACTCCCTCCTTGGGCGAGACCATGGAAATCGTGTTGAAGGACTGTCCCTCCTCTTTCACTACGGCCCCGATAAGCATGGGGATGCCTGTTTCGCGAACGAGATCCTCGATCCAGAGTGGATCAAGGTTGACGGGATAAGGGGTCGAAGCTTCCGGCCACACGATCAGATCGGGTTTGGTCAGGGCCAGAAACCTCGTTTGCCTCATGAGGATTTCTTTATGGCGGACAACGCTTTCGCTTTGCCATTTGTCCGTTAGAAAAGGTTGGCAAATTCCAACTTTCAGCGTTCGAATCTCCGACCTATTCTCCAGGGTGCCCGTCCGGAAAAGAAAGAAAGGCGAAACCATGAGAACGAAGAGCAGGATTCCTATGTAAAAATCAGGGCAAAAAGAGGAAAACGCCCCACCTTGACTGTTTCTTCTCCGGATCAGAAGGTGATGAAGATAGGAAGCGATGGTGAGATTGAAAAACACGAGAAAAAAGGACACGCTCCATGCCCCGGTCCAAGGAAGCGTTTGCAGGATCGCGGGCCGCTCCCACTGTGTAACCGACAAAGGACACCATGGAAAACCCAGAGTAAACTGCCCCCTCGCCCACTCGACCGAAACCCAAAAGGCGGAAAGACCGATCATCGTCAGAAGCCTTGCCCCGAAACCACCCTTGGCCGCCCGGGGAATCAATTTTGCAGCCAAAAGGAACCAAGAAAGGTTGTAGATCGACAAGAGAAAAGCCGTGGCCAGCATGCCCGGAAGCGTTATGTGCCTGATCCACCCCACCAAGGTCAAATGATAGAGGAAGCCAGCTGACAAGAAGGCAATGAAGACTTTCTTCCAACTCGGCCCGAAGAAAAACCAAATCAGGCACGGCAAAAGAAAAAAATAGGCTGAT
>JAYOII010000389.1:0-3081 GCA_038118685.1 Opitutia bacterium | reverse complement strand
ATCATCCACCTCGTCGGAGCGCGGAGTTATGGCTTCCCCGAGATATTCAAAAGGCCGGTTCAAATCCTTTGATCGCCAGGCGGTCACCTTGTAGGGGTTCCCTTTGGACTCGCGGTCGCAAAACAGGTAATAGGTGCCTTCGATCTTGGCAAGGGTGGCATCGCCGACTCCGTAGGTATGACCTCCGTCGGGATTGGGGTCCACGGCTTTGGGGTTCACAAGTTTCCAGTCGCCCAAGCCGGTTTCGGAGGTGAAGTGAGCCAAGCTGGTTCCATCCGGACCGTGGGGAAAGTTTCCGTGCTCGCCGAACATGTGAAAGAGCCCGTCTTCGTAGTAAACCCCAATGTCATCGCACTGTTTGTGGGGGAAGGTGCCCGCCACTTTCCATTTTCCGCTGGCTTTTTCAAGGGGACCCGAAAAGGTGTACACTTTGCCCTGTTCGTAAACGTAGTAGGTGCCGTCGACTTTCACCCCGTCGTCATACTCGTAATGCTTGCCGATCTTGTACTTGTCCGACACCAGCTCCCAATCGGAGCTGCTCCATGAGAACTTCTTGGTCCGCCAGAGGTGGGCGTACTGAGGCGTATGGCTGATGATCAGGTGATAGGGGTACTCGAGTTCCGGTTCGACGAAGAGGATGGAATCGTGGTTGTTTCCTTTGGTGGTGACGAAGGCATTCGCATCGACCGGTCGGTGCCACCCGACCCACGGGTCCTGCTTGTTTTTGGTTGGTTTGCCGTGACTGGGAAGAAAACCGAAATGGCAGACGAACAGGCTTAGGAAGAAAAAGCTTTTCGCTTTCATTGGTTTCCAAATAAAAGCACGGTCCGAGCGGAGATAATCGAATCGTTTGTTGATCTCAGCATTCTTCACACTTTGCGCTTCGGCAAAGCCTGAAGTTGCGGAAATGGGCGAAGGCCAAAAACAAACCGCCTGTACAATTGAAGATCGTAGTCGGATTGAGAAGATTTCCTGATCCTTGGTCAGCGCAAACGGGGCAAACTCCACAGTCGGCCAATGGCTGGGCTGCATGGAAGGAATATTGGTAAATCGCAACCCCTACGATACAGGCCAAGCCCAACATGCCGAGAACCGCAACGAATTTGTCTTTGTGTTGGCGACAGCCCATGAACACGGCAAGGGAAGTTGTGGGTACAACCAAAAAGACCATCCAAAGATGAAAGTTTTCATGTACCCAGAAAGTGGTGGAAATAATGGGCAGAAAGACAATGAGGACGGGCGTAAGCAAGCAGTGTACGGCACAGATTATCGACATGCTGATCGCCAAAGAGTCTAACCATCCATGACCATGTCCCTTTGTAACTTTTACTGAACAATCCATTAAAAAGGAGTATGATAACACATAATCTTGAGCTGTAAACAGAGAATGCCGATATCAGATAGCCTGAGAGGTTGTTTCCTTTTTCAATCCCAGAAATTCTCTCAGTACCTTGGGCCAAGGGCATTCGGTTTTACTCTTAAGCCGTGCTTTTTTAACAAGGGTTTCAAGGCAGAAGCCCAGGCAAGGTATCCCTGCTTGTTAAGGTGTAGCAAGTCTTTGTCGAAAAGGGACTGGTTCTGCAAACCCTTGTCGTTTAGAAAAAGTCCGTTGAGGTTAAGATGATATACGCGTTTGCCCTTCGCCAATTGCGGTATCAAGGCATTGACTGCCTTGACTCTCTCATAAGCGGGGCCCGCCTTTCTGGGGAAAATCGAGAAGAGCACGATTGGAGTATTCGGCAGGCGTTTCCTCACTTCGCCCACGATGGCTCGGATCCCTGTAAAAATATCCTCCGGTTTATCGGGAGGGTAGGCCTTTTTGTCTTCATGCAAGTTGTTGGTGCCAATCATCAGGGTGACAAGCTTGGGGGAAATCCCGTCGAGGGCCCCATGGTCAATCCGCCAGAGAACATTTTGGGTTCGATCGCCGGGGAAACCCAGGTTCAGCAGGTTGCTCCCATTCAAAATTTCAGGATGTTTGCTCCAGGAATGAGTGATGGAGTCCCCGATCATCACAAAATCAATCTTTTTGCTTTTTGCCTCCTTGAGCTTCTCCTTGTGGAGCTTGGGCATGAATTTTTTAAGCGGAGACGGAACGGGAATGACCGTTGAGAGTGAGTCCGCAAAGGATAGCCCCGCCATCCGGATCATTAGAAACAACACGACAATGGATTTTGCTTCTTTCATATATGTCACCTTCGAAGTTTTAGCCAGTCAAGTCGATCTTTCTGCGTTCTCCGTGTTGAGGATGCTTCAGGTTTATGCAGTGCAGCTTTAAGTCGGCGGATGCTTTGGTGAGCTTCATATCAACCCAACCGTGGGCGTGGCCTTTTCCGAAGTAATAACTTACGGCCGGCTGGTTGATGAGATGGAGATGACCTCGACGATCCTGTTGCCATTCATGGGTATGCCCGTAAAAGTAGGCCCGGGCATGCTTTCGCTTGGCGAGGAGTTTCAACAACGCCGACCCATCGCTCATGCCCTTGATCGGACGCACGCCCCGGTTGGGGTAGGGGTTGAAGTGACCGAAGATCAGGGCTGGTTTGTTCGTTCGCCTGTCGAGTTCTTGAGCGAGCCATTTCAATTGCTTCCCCCCCAGGATTCCCTTTCTTCCGGAATCCAAAAGAATCAAGTTTGCGTGGGGCAATTCAATTACCTCCGCATGAATTCCCATTTGTTCCTTTTTCAGGAAGGGGAGCAACTTCCACAGGTTCTCCCGGTTGTCGTGATTGCCGATCGTCACGTGAACGGTGATGCCCGCAATACGAATTGGCTCAATAAGCCGAAGGAGCTCTTTGTACTCGGCTATCGTTCCTCTGCTCATGGCGCAGTCTCCGTTGATGATCACGTGAGCGGGCAGGGGATTGAGCGCGATCTCCTTGACGGGCGAGCCCGGCCACTTGGTCCCCGGGGAGGCAAGGTCCGGATCGGCGCTTATGTGAGTGTCCGCAAGCAAAGTCACCCGATTTTGATCAAATCCAGCGGAACGACTTCCCGCTTTGGCGAAGGCAGCAGGAGTCTTTATTGCACTTCCGGCAAAAGCAAGGGAACCCTTGATGAATTTACGGCGTAGGATCGGTG
>JAYOII010000388.1:0-3088 GCA_038118685.1 Opitutia bacterium | reverse complement strand
CCACGGGAACCTCGGACTGCTCGATAATGATCTTGAGAAACTCCCTGCTTTCCAGTCCCATGTTGCTCCCGATCGGAGATCCCAGAGGCATGACCGCGGCGGCTCCGGCTTCCTCAAGCTTCTTGCAAAGAACGGGGTCGGCATGACAGTAAGGCAGAACCACGAACCCCTCGGCGGCCAGTGCCCGGGTAGCCTCCAGCGTCTCCACCGGATCGGGCATCAAGTACTTGGGATCCGGGTGGATTTCCAACTTCAACCAGTTTGTAGACAAAGCCTCCCTCGCCATATGGGCCACGAAAACCGCCTCTTTGGCATCACGAACACCCGAAGTATTCGGCAAAAGCCTCACTTTGTCCGTTTCGAGAAAGCCGAGTATCGAGTCCTCCTCATCCTTCGGGTTCGCCCGCTTCATGGCAACCGTGACCATTTCCGAGCCACTTGACTCGACCGCAGCCTGAAGAACGTCCCCCGAGGAAAACTTGCCCGTGCCCACGAAAAGTCTCGAGCGAAAAGATTCGCCTCCGAGGGCAAGAAAGTCCTCCGATTCCTTCATGACGGAACCTCCACTGGTTCGAAGGAACGAGCCCGCTCGACGAACGCTTTCAGGTTTACTCCAAAACGTCCCTCCGCCGACAAAGCCGAGCAAACCGCCAAACCGGCGACACCCAAATCATCGATCAAATCAAAGTCAGCAAGACCCAGCCCCCCGATCAGGTAAATTGGAATCGGATCAAGAATGGCTTTGATTTCGGCAAAATCACGATATTCGAGAACGGGACGCAGCCCGGGCTTCGTTTTTGATGAACGAACAGGCCCCAATCCAACGTATCCGCACCGGCCCTCCGATTTGACTTGCCTGGCCTCCTCCGCAGAATGAACCGTTCGTCCAATGATGGCATTCTCTTCAAGCGTTTGGCAAGCTGAAGCAAGCGAGGCATCCTTCACGCCCAAATGCACCCCATGAGCGCCTGAGTGGGCCGCCGCTTCAGGGCTATCGTTCACGATGAGAACTGCACCGGCTTGACGAGCCAAATCCACTGCAAGCCGAGTTTCTTCGAGCAAGGAAGCTCCTCCAAGCAGCTTGCTCCTGAATTGAATGAACCGGACTCCACAACCGAGCATTGTCTCAACTTGGCTGAGATGAGAGACGCAGGAATCGTCTCTTGTCAATGCCAGCAAAGAAGGCAAGGACTGGGCGACCGCATTCACTGTCCCAACGATTCCAAAGAAGGAGGCATCTCTTTGAGCACCTTCTTCACCGGTTTCACCGCACTTTGCTCCGATTCGAAGAGAATCGAATCACGAACCTTCACAAAACCTTCCACAGCATGAACGGGATCCTTCCTTCCCCAAACCGCGCCGAGCAGAGCAACCCCGGAAAAGCCGAGTTCGAGCAAACTTCTCACCTTGTTTCTTCGAATCCCTCCCAGAGCAAAAACCGGCGAGCGGTTTTCCGAGGCAAAATATTGACGAATGGACTCGATCGACACCTTGGGTCCATAGCCTTGCTTTGAGATCGAATTGTAAACCGGGCCAAAGAACGAGTAGTCAATCTTTTCACGGTTTTCGCAGAGGCTGGAGATCGAATGGAAAGAACGGCTGCATGAACCGGAGAAGTCGCGAAGCTTCTCCTTCGACGCATGATGATAACCAGCCACGGGATAGTCCTTCAACAGTTCGGGTACGCGGTGCAGGACGATCCTAGTCAGGTATTTTTCCGGTATCTTGTCCAAAATCTTGGAAACTTCCTTTGCCGAGTGATCAGGCTTGCGCAAATGAAGACGCTCCAATCCACAATCGAACATTTCCTCCAAGTCACCCGCCTCACCCCGCCTCATTCTAGGCGAGGAAATCAAAATCATCATAGGCAACTTTTTGCTCATCCTCCTTGGGTCGCTTGAACGAGGATCACCCGGTCACCCTCAAAAAGCTCGTAATCAGTCGCCTCGTCTCGGGCGATCACACGTTCGTTCACCGCCACCGCCCAACCAGCCAAATCGCTCAACTCAATCTCATCGAGGAGGGCTCCGACCGTCGGTTCACCGTTCATCTCGTGCGTCTCATCATTGAGAAGAACCTTCATTTTTTCTCTTCGGAATAAATTTCCGCACCTGACTCCACGAATTCCTTCGCCTTTTCCTGCATTCCCGCCTTCAGGGCCTCATCCGCCTGCTCGTACCCATTTTCCCGGGCATACTGCCTGACGTCCTCGGAAATTTTCATGGAGCAAAAATGAGGGCCGCACATGGAACAAAAGTGAGCCGTCTTGGCATTTTCCTGAGGCAAAGTCTGATCGTGAAACTCACGCGCTTTTTCCGGATCAAGGGACAGGTTGAACTGGTCCTCCCAGCGGAACTCGAAACGAGCCTTGGAAAGGGCGTTGTCCCGAAATTGGGCAGCCGGGTGTCCCTTGGCCAAGTCGGCCGCATGGGCAGCCAGCTTGTAGGTAATCACACCTTCCCGCACGTCTTCCCGGTCAGGAAGACCCAAATGCTCCTTCGGCGTGACGTAACAAAGCATGGCGCAACCGTACCAACCGATCATGGCGGCACCGATTCCACTGGTAATGTGGTCGTAACCCGGAGCCACGTCCGTGGTCAAGGGTCCGAGCGTGTAAAAAGGAGCCTCGTGACACCACTCGATCTGCTTGTCCATGTTTTCCTTGATCATGTGCATGGGCACGTGTCCCGGGCCCTCGTTCATGACCTGCACTCCGTATTCCCAAGCCCTTGTAGTCAGTTCTCCCTGAGTCTTGAGCTCGGCAAACTGCGCCTCGTCGTTGGCATCCGCGATCGAACCGGGCCTCAGACCGTCCCCGATGGAGAAGGAAATGTCGTAGGCAGCCATGATCTCGCAAATCTCGTCCCATTTCTCGTAGAGGAAGTTTTCCTTGTGATGAGCAAGGCACCACTTGGCCATGATCGATCCTCCCCGGCTCACGATCCCCGTCATCCGCCGACTGGTCATGGGAACGTATCGCAAAAGTACCCCGGCATGGATGGTAAAGTAATCAACCCCCTGTTCAGCCTGCTCGATCAAGGTATCGCGAAAGATTTCCCACGTCAGATCTTCGGGTTTGCCGTTCACC
>JAYOII010000387.1:0-3104 GCA_038118685.1 Opitutia bacterium | reverse complement strand
GTCTTGTGACCTGGAAATCGTTTGGCCGGAGGAAAGATCGAACCAAACGTCGAGCCATTCGGAAATAGTGGAGAGCGGACTTTCGCCCGTACCCGAAGGCTGATAGTTTTCGACTTCAGGCAATCGGAGCGGAAGTTCGGAAGCGGGCAGGGGCAAGGCATAGAGGGTTTCGCCATCCCTTTGGGTCGTAACGGGACTTGAGGGAAGAAGATTTTTGACTGCCCCATCCGTAACCTTGGCTTTCTCAAAGTCGTCCAGGCTGACCCAAACCAAGGGGATCGGTTCTCCCCAATATCGTTGGCGGGAGAAAATCCAGTCGCGAAGCTTGTAATTGACCGCGCCTTTGCCCACGTTCTTCGCTTCAAGGTCGGAAATGATCTTTGCCTTGCACGCGTTGGCATCCATCCCATCGTATTCCCCGGAGTTTACCATGATGCCCGGTCCGGAATACGGGAGAACTGACTTTTTCTCGTCCCCGTCTGCCCGGGCAATTACGCGGTTGATCGGTATCTCGAACTTTTCAGCGAATTCAAAGTCCCGTTCGTCATGTCCGGGAACGGCCATGATGGCGCCGGTCCCGTAGCTGATGAGCACGTAGTCGGCTACCCAAACCGGTATTTTCTCGCCGTTCACAGGGTTGATGCAATAACTACCTGTAAAGACGCCTGACTTGTCCTTGGCCAGGTCGGTGCGATCGAGATCACTCTTCTTGGCTGCGGCCTCTACGTACGCCTTTACTTCTTGTTCCTTCTGCTCAACCACGAGCTTGTCGAGCAAGGGGTGTTCGGGAGCCACAACCATGTAAGTGGCTCCAAACAGAGTATCGGGTCGGGTCGTGTAGACTTCGAGCTTCTCGTTCGATCCGTCGATGGCAAACTTTACTTCCGCACCTTCGGACCGACCGATCCAAGCCTTTTGCTGGCGCTTGGTCGAGTCGGGCCAGTCCAAGTCGTCCAAACCGGCCAGTAATTTCTCGGCGTATGCAGTAATACGCAGAACGACCTGACGTAGGTTTCTGCGCTCGACCGGGTGGTTGCCCACTTCTGATTTGCCATCCACCACTTCCTCGTTGGCGAGAACCGCCTTAAGTTGCGGGCACCACCAAACTGGTTTTTCGTCAACGTATGCAAGTCCGCGCTGGAAGAGTTTCAGGAAAATCCACTGGGTCCATTTGTAGTAACCCGGATCCGTGGTATTGATTTCACGGTCCCAATCGATTGCGAAACCAATGCTTTTGATCTGGCGACGGAAATTATCGACGTTCGCCTGAGTCGTTTCCGATGGATGGGTTCCTGTCTTGATCGCGTATTGTTCGGCGGGAAGTCCGAAGGCATCCCAACCCATGGGGTGCAGGACGTTGAAACCACATGCTTTGCGGTAACGCGCCAGGATATCCGAAGCAACATAGCCCTCGGGATGCCCAATGTGCAAGCCGGCGCCCGAGGGGTAGGGGAACATATCCAAGGCATAGTACTTGGGTTTGTCCGATCCGTCCTCCGCCCGGAAAGTCTTTTCGCGTTCCCAAAACTCCTGCCACTTGCGTTCGATGGAGGAGAAGTCGTATTCCTGTTCGTCTTCGGCCATTTTCTAAAGAGTTAAGATCATGAACTTTTCTCTCTCCTTTGGCAAAGGGAAACAGGCGGTTTCGGAAGGTCCTTTTTCTCGTTAAAACTTTGACTCGAGATTCATGAGCTGAAACTGCAGTGAATTCATTTCGAAATCACCCTCTTGACTGGCTCCGAATGGGTCGGCGTTCTGCATCGGGCTCGCTCCTTTGCCTTTGAAAAATCTTCTCTGGGTATAGTCACTCGGGTATTGTACGATGTATTCGACGGCAAGGGTTCTTTTTTCCTTGGGAGCCAATTCCAAATCCCAACTGAAGAGACCCTTTTCGTCGGGAGTGATCTTTGGCGAAATCCTCACCGAGCGCACCTTGACGTCGTCGGTTTGGGATACGGGAATACGGTCGGCAAGCCGAACGTTCTTCGTCACGCCGGCGAGATTCTCTACCTCGATGATCCAGGACGCCTGAAGCTCGGTCTTGGAGGAAAAGCTGGTTTTGCGCTTTTCGCTTTTGGAGCGATCGAGGACTCGGGAAACCTTTACTTGGTCCTCCACGCCGGCGTACAGGGAAAAGCTCTCGCCGGGGCCGACGAAGTCGATGGCGGTGGATCCGAGGAAGTTGGCTCCGAGGTAGAGCGTGACCTTGCCCGGCAGCAGGGCTTGGCCACTTTGGTTGTTCAGTTCGAAAACGCGGGCGGCGTTGAGGGATGCTTCGGGAGCTGCGACAATGCGCTCGGTTCTCGATAGGCTCAGTTCGCCGATGGGGATGCGCACGGGTTGGCCGTCAGTTGGCACGGCCTGAGCGGCCAAGGCCGCGAAATGGGCGGTGGTGGCCCGCTCGCTGAGCTTGGCAAAAGTACGAACGGCTTTTTGTTGGATGGCGTCATTGAAGTCGAGGTTGCGAATGGCGATTTGCTTGTTGGCGATGGGGTTATTGTCAAACCAAAGCCGGTTTTGCGATCGATAGTTCCCCAATGCGTCTTGGTAGGTGTCTTCTTGTTGTTGCAGGATCTGGACGGGGGCCTTGTTTCCTTGTCCCACGAGCAAAGTGTCCAATTCGGGGATGCGCGCAGTGCGGCTCAAGTTCTGAGTGGAGAATGACAACTTGGTCGCGCCCCAGTCTTCGCCCGTGCTTTGGCGTACGACGGCGTAGGAGGAGATGTTTATTTTTTCACCTGCTTCCTCGGCCCGCAATTCGTGGGCCGGTTCCCAGGATGCGCCTGCCAACAGATAGGTCAGGACCACGGTGGCTTGACCTTGTCCGCGCAGGGATATTTCCACGGCCCGCTCCTCCAATTGGGCTTTGGAGTTCAATTCGCTGAGCTTTTTCTGCCGGACGTTTTGTTCGGGTTGCAGGTCCCGCTTCTTGATTTCCAAAGCGCGGCGATCTGCGTTGAGCTTGGTCAGAGATGTCTCGAGGAAAGTGAGGAATTCCGAGTATTCGGCCACTTTTACCTGTCGGGTGGCTGCATCCTTGGGGAGTTTGTCGAGGGCGAACACACGAATGCTATCGAGATGTTTGTGGCGTTGATCAATGACTT
>JAYOII010000386.1:0-3105 GCA_038118685.1 Opitutia bacterium | reverse complement strand
TCCTTCTTTTCCTTGTAAACCGGCTTCAACTCATTGAGAGAAAGATCGTCGTACCATGCCTTTCCCCTGGAACGACCCCAACCCCCGAACAGACAATTGATCGTGACGGTACGGGCAGACGGGTTGACGAAAACGGTCTCTACTTTTTGCCATCCATTGGTTTTTCGAATGCCCTTGGTCATGGCCTTTTGTTGCAACTCATGAACGTTGAGCAAAGCGCCCATTGCTCCCCCCTGAACCTTTTCCGTCCTGATCCATGCCGAAAGGGAATAACGGGCGCCGGACTTGAGTTTTACCGTTGCATAGGCACTGGTATCGTGCCCCCCATCCGATGAAATCCGCAAGGATGCCTTGCCTGATTTGGCGAACCCCTTGGCGACGTCAATGAGGTGCTCCGCCTTTCCGCTCCCGCTGTAGGTGCGTACTTTCCAGCCCTTGGGCAACTTACCATCGTTATCCTCGAAGGATGGATTGGGCAAGAGGTTCGGCCCGGATTCGTAGCCGACCAAATCGAGTTCACCCGCACCCATCGCCTGAAGGGGCAACCTCAGCCATTCGTCCTTTTCATTCTGCGGGTTTTGCATGAGAAGCGAAGCCGTCTTGCGAATGCCGTCATCCAACTCGAAGGATGCAAGTTTCACGAAAGCGTCCAACCGGACGAGCAAATCCTTGTCCGCCAAGGTGGCGCTGTCGTAGAGCCTTTTCTGTCCGTCCAAGTCATTCGGAATGGCCCGAATGGCATTGCGTCGCAAGGCCGGGTCTGGGGAGATCAGGCATCTGGCATGAGATTCACGGTCAAGCGATCCCAAGCCATGCAAAGCCCAAAGGGCATGCAATGACACGGGGGGAGGTTGCGAGAGGAGTTGGGTCAACTCGGGGACCGCTTGCTTGTAACCTCCATCGACAAGAAGACGCTGAGCCGTCAGGCGCCAGAACATATTGTCATGGCTGAGGGCATCAACCATTTGTTTCCAGTCGGCATTGCGCAGGGCGAAACCCTGTGCATCGTTACCCTCGTAGACCAAACGGTAAATTCTCCCATGTTGACGATCGCGGTTCGGATTGACGTGGGCGTTTCCGGGGCCCGTCTTGGCCGCGTAGCCTCCACGGTTCGGGTTCGGCGTGGGGTTGTGCTGAATGATGAAGTTGTACCAGTCGGCAAACCAGAGGTTTCCATCAGGTCCGACTTCGGCAACGATTGGAGAGAACCACTCGTCGGCGCTGGCAACCAAACTGAAGGCATTGACGGCCTCGAAGCCCGAGCCCTTTGGCCTGACGTCGTACATCCCGAGCAGGTGACCGGTCGGTCCGCAAACGAAAGCCCTGCGATTTCGCCAGGACTCGGGAAAACCGGATGAAGTGGCAAAGGCATGTCCGCAACCCGCGGTGTAGGCGTTGAAGGCATCCACCTGGCGCACGTTCGGTGTGATGGGATGGAACCTCGGGGAACTGGCGATCATCTTGGCCGTCATTCTTCTCTGTCCGTCGTGCACGCGGCTCGGAACGCCCCCGAAGAAACTTGGATTGTTGTTTGCGGTGGAGCCAAAAACGTCCCCCTGCTCGTTCAGCCCGATCCCCCAAGTGTTGTTGTTGTACTGATGAAGAAATTCCATCTTCGACCCATCCGACTTGAAGCGGAAGGTGCCGGAACCGAAGTTGTGCCTCTCCCCGTTTACTTCCCCGTTGAAGCGCGAATAGCCGACCGTACCGTAAATCCAATTGTCCAACCCGTAGCGCAAGTTGCTCGGGCCAGCGTGAGTATCCCCCGTCCCAAAGCCCGTGAAAAGAACCTCCTGAAGGTCCGCCCTGTCGTCACCATCCGTATCCTTGAGAAAGAAAAAGTCGGGGGCATGGGCAAGAATCACACCTCCCCGGGCAAAGGTCAGGGAAGTGGGGACGTTAAAGTCCTTGGCAAAAACGGTGAACTTGTCCGCCTTTCCGTCGCCATCCGTATCCTCGCAAATTTTGATCCGATCGTTGCCCTTGCGTCCGGGCTTGATCTCGTTCGGGTAATCGGGGCTCTCGACCACCCAGAGACGTCCCCGTTCGTCCCATTGGAAATAGATCGGATTGACGATCTCAGGCTCGGAGGCAAACAGTTCCAACCTGAAGCCAACCGGAACTTGCGTGTGCTTCATGCTCTCCTCGGGGGAGAGGGGAAGTTGGAATGGCAAAGGCTCGGGTCTGCGTTCGTAGTTGGGGATATTGTCGCGTTTCTCATACTTCAAGGGAACGCGCCCGGCTAGAAAAGTTTCATAGCGCTTGCGGACGGAATCGCCCACCGCCCAAAGAATTCCCTTTTTCAGGAGAGCCTGAAAACCCGGGTTGTTCCATACCCGTTCATCATGCCCGGAAGCGGTATAGAATACCCGGCCCTTGCCTTCCGTCCTGACCCAGGTCCACGGTTCCGGCTCTTGGTGGGGATCACCGGGCATGGGATCGCGAACCATAAGAACAGTGCGGTTCTTCGAATTGTGTCGGTGATGAAAGTAAGTTTCGTCCCAGGCCTTGATGTCCCCTACCCCGGAAACCGCCGGGTGATCCTGATTAACGATCCTCGGGCTAAAGACCGCCCCTTGGTGGCTCTTGAAGCGCCCGCCCACGAGTTGGTCGAATTCGGGAACGTTTGAAAAGCACCAGCTGGCGCAATGCACGGGCACAAACCCCTTCCCTTTCTTGACGAAAGACAGAAGATTTTTCCATTGAAGAGCAGTGATCTTCGGATGATTCGCGTAAAGGAGCAAAGCATCGAACTTGTCGAGATACTCCGCATCGTCCAGGGCTTGACCCACGCTCGTGACGTAATCGAAATAAATCGCATCCCGGCCTAGAGCTTTGGAAAGAATCGGAAAATACTCATTCGAATTGTGATGCTTGGATTCGTGACCGAGAAAAAGAACGCGAATCGGATCGGCTGAAGCGTTCAGGAAAAGGAACCAAAAGACAAGCAAAGCAAACGAGAAACGGGGCACGGGTAAAAAAGGAATCGGGTTTCAGAAAAGGGTTGAGTGAAAATAACGATCTCTACTTTACCATGAAGTCTTTCCCAACGATAGGTTGACTTCGTCATTTTTTATTGAAAGTTAGCCATATGAAACAACCCAA
>JAYOII010000385.1:0-3108 GCA_038118685.1 Opitutia bacterium | reverse complement strand
TTAACAGAAGAGAATTCATCGCAAGTGCCGCCAAGGCTTGCCTCGGCGTGGGACTGCTCCCCATGGCGGGTTCCTTCGTACACAATTCGGTTAGCGCCCTCGAACCTGGTTCACGGCCAGCTTCAGCGCGATATGTCATTTATCTCAACATGACGGGAGCCATGTCCCACCTGGACACCTTCGGCACCAACCCTGACGCACCCGACATCCAAGGCCCCACCAAGTCCATCCGCACTTCGGCAGACGGGGTCATCCTTTCGGAAAATCTTCCATTGACGGCCAAGCACATGCACAACGCCGCCGTCATCAGGACCATGGTTACAAGTCAAGGAGCCCACGAGCAGGCCAGTTACTTGATGCACACCAGTTACCTGAAAAGAGGAACCATTGCCCACCCCACCTTGGGCAGTTGGGTTTCCAAATTGTCCGGGAGCATCAACACAACCAGTCCATCCAATGTTCAAATCGGGGCAAACCCGGCAGGAGCCGGATTTCTCGAGTCAAAGTACGGCCCCCTTCCCATTGGCAACCCGAAGGCGGGCTTGGCCAACAGCAAGGCAGCCGATTATCTCGATCAAACTCGTTTCGGAGGCAGGCTTGCAATGGCGCAAAAGATGAACGCCTCCTACCTCAATCAATACGACCAAAAACAAGTTCGAGCTTACTCCGATCTCTACAAGGATGCTATCAAGTTGATGCGCAGCGAGGACCTGAAGGCTTTCGACATCACCATGGAACCGGATCAGATGCATGAACTTTATGGCAGCTCGAACTTCGGTCAAGGTTGCTTGCTTGCGCGCAGGTTGATTGAAAACCAAGTCCGCTACGTGGAGGTTAGCCGCGGAGGTTGGGACACCCACGACAACAACTTCGAGTCGGTGGCGGAAAACTGCATGGACATCGACAAAGCTCTCAGCGCCCTGCTCCTTGACCTCGAGGTCCGAGGCCTTTTGAAGGAAACCATGGTTGTCCTGACTTCGGAGTTTGGCCGGACTCCCAACATCAATCCCCGTGACGGTCGCGATCATTGGCCTTATGGTTTCACCGCGTTTCTCGCAGGTGGCGGCACAAAGGGAGGGACTGTTTACGGAAAGATGGACAAAGTCGGACGCAACCCTGCGGAAGGAAAATTCATTGATCCTGCATCCCTTAACGCAACCATCGCTCACGCCATGGGATTGCCCTTGAACGACGTGCAGTATTCTCCTTCCGGCAGACCTTTCACAGTGGCCCACAACGGCAAGCCCTTGTTTGACGTTTTGGCCTAAACCGCCAACATTATCGATGGCCCTGCGTTGGGTTCTATTCTTTCTTGCTTATTCATTTTCCCTCGTTGCTTCGAAGGGATTGGAAAGTTTCAGGGTATTCAAAATAGACACGGGTCAAAGTTTTACCGCCAGAGCATTAAGTTACGAGGGACAAACCTTTTATCTCCAAGGCAAAGACGGCAAACTCTATCCCGTTCCATTCAAAAGGGTATCGGCGGAGGATCAAAAATACTTAATTCGGATAGCTCAATCCGGCAATATACCCAAAGGAGATCCTCGAAAAATCGCGAAAGAAAAGGAGGCTGACGATGATCCATCGGCACCCCCCACCACCGATTCAACGCCAACGGCTCAAAATCCGACCGTCTTGCCTCAGGCAATCTCCAAACCTAAATTTCGTCCCGGATCCTTTTTCGCGCACAATCCGATCAAGCTCGGTCAAGACCCCGGTGCAGTCCAAGAAGTAGCGGAAAAAGCAAGCCTGCCGGGACCGGACGAACCCGTTGACTTCGATCGCCACATTCTTCCTATTCTCGTGGAACGTTGCCAGAGTTGCCACAACGCTCCCTATGATAAAAACGGAAGGACGATCCACCCCAAGGCAGGTCTTCGATTGGATAGTTACGAATGGGTGATGAAGGGAAACCTGGACGGAACGGTTGTCGAGGCGGGAAACCCTGATGAAAGTTACCTCTATGAAGTTCTGACACTCGATGAGGAGGACGATATGTTCATGCCCCCCAAAGGCGGCCCTCTCACAACCGAGCAAATCGAAGTTTTCAAGAGATGGATTCAAGACGGAGCCAAACCCTCCGGCGGCGGGCAGGCTGCGGCAGACCCAAGTAATGGAATCAGCTTTCACGACCATGTGTTTCCCCTTTTGGAGGAAAGATGCCTTGATTGCCATTCTGCCCCCTACGTAAAAAACGGTCGTACGATTCACCCCAAAGCAGGTCTCAGGCTTGATACCTACGAATCGATCATCAAGGGAAACCTCGACGGAACGATCATCGAAAAAGGCAATCCTGACGAAAGCACCCTGATCGCAGTCATCATGTTGGAACCGGACGATCCCGAAATCATGCCTCCCAAAGGAGATCCCTTGACTTCCTCCGAAATAGACATGCTCAAGCAATGGATCAAGGAGGGAGCCAAAGAAAACCCATCGGATAAGTTCATTGCTCCAACCAAAGAAGAGGATGCAGCAACCCCGATGGTGGACACTCAGAGCGGCGAAAGCCTTATTGATTCTTTGGCTAAACGCTTGAAAGCCCCATCCAAGCCTCAAATGGAGGCAGCTCAAAATTCCGGAGCCATGGTAACCTTGCTTTCGGTCAAGCATTCCATGGTTCGAGCGGAATTCTCTTCCGGACCTAATTTGATTAAAGATGACGCGATCGGAGCTCTTTCCGGTATAAAAAACAACATATCCCACTTGGACTTGTCACGAACATCGGTGACGGATAGCGTTTTGGGCGAAGTCAAAAAATTCAACAACCTCACATGGCTTAATTTAAAGGATACTTCGATCACCGACCGTGGCATTCAAAGCCTAAGCAAAATGCCCTATTTGACTTATTTGAACTTAGTGAGTTCCAAGGTTTCCGATGCCGGTATTGAGACCATAGCTTCAATCAAAACATTAGAGGAAGTCTACCTTTGGAACTCCAAAGTTTCTGAAAAAGGAGTCAAGACCTTGCAAAACGCACTCCCAAATTGTAAAATCGTTTTCTAGATCAACGCGCCAAGCCCCACTTAATGCTCGCAAAATGCATTCTTTAATGCATTTTGTGCAACATGGGAAGCATGAATCGTAAAAATAGCCAAGTTTCGGTAAGCT